>NZ_JAZDRJ010000017.1:0-39120 GCF_047501535.1 Achromobacter sp. F4_2707 | reverse complement strand
TGATGGTGGCCGGATTGCTATTGACCAAAATGGTGCGATAGCCTTCCGCTTTCAGCGCCTTGCAGGCCTGCGCCCCGGAATAGTCGAACTCACAAGCCTGACCAATAATAATGGGGCCTGCACCGATTATGAGGATACTTTGTATATCTGTGCGCTTTGGCATATCAGGATTTATTTCTGCTCAGCCATCAGGCTGATGAATTTATCGAAGAGCACGACAATGTCATGCGGGCCCGGGCTGGCTTCCGGGTGCCCCTGGAAGCAGAACGCAGGTCTGTCGGTCAGCTCAAAGCCCTGCAGAGAGCCATCAACCAACGACACGTGGGTTACCTTAACGTTTTCAGGCAAAGACTCCGCATCGACGCTGAAACCGTGATTCTGGCTGGTAATAAAGACCCGCCCGCTTTCGACATCCTTGACCGGATGGTTGGCCCCATGGTGGCCTGTTTTCATCTTGACGGTGCGGCCCGCCAGGCTGAGGCCAAGAATCTGCTGCCCCAGGCAGATGCCAAATAAGGGAATCTTGCGTTCCAGAGCCACCCGCGCAGTTTCAATCGCGTACGTGCAAGGTTCGGGGTCGCCCGGCCCGTTCGATAAAAAGAGCCCGTCGGGCTCCAGCGCCAGAACATCCTCAACCTTGGTTTCTGCAGGAACCAGAGTAATGTGGCAACCACGGTCGGCAAGCAGGCGCAGAATATTCGACTTAATGCCGTAGTCGTAGGCGACAACATGGTATCGACCTTCGGCAGACTGCTTATAGCCCTGGCCCAATTGCCATGTGCCCTGCGTCCACTCGCGTTTATCCTCGACCGACACAATTCGCGCGAGATCCTGGCCTGACATGCCCGGAAATTCCCGCGCCAACTGCACAGCTCGTGCAGCGTCGTCGCCGACAAAGATGCAAGCCCCCTGCGCACCCTGGTCACGAATCATGCGCGTCAGCTTACGTGTATCGACACCTGCGATGGCCACCACCCCTTCCTCACGTAAATACTGAGGCAATGGCTTGGTGGAACGATAATTCGACACCTTTAGCGAACAATCACGCATCACCAGGCCGGCCGCATGTACCCGGTCGGACTCAACGTCTTCCGCGTTCGTACCGGTATTACCAATATGGGGATAAGTGAAGGTGATGATCTGGCCGTTATAGCTTGGGTCAGTCAGAATTTCCTGATAACCCGTCATGGCAGTATTAAAGACAATTTCAGCGACGCAATACCCTTCTGCGCCGACCGAAATTCCCTTAAAAATAGTACCGTCTGCCAGGGCAAGTATGGCTGAGGGTGTGGAATCACAACCCTCTGGAAGTAGTGACGGCAGCAGCAAGATAAACTCCGGTTAGACAGGAGACTCTGAACATCCCACCGCTCGAATTGCCCGGAATTTCCTGAAGGTCAATGTGCATACCTTCAAATTTTAACAGCAGAGAACGCCCCGCACGGCCGGTCAGGCTCAAGTTTTTTGCAACCCACAAAGACCGGCCCGAGAAATCACTTTCCCCCGGGCATACCAGGCACAGTACATATATTGGGAAGAGCCGCCACTTCGCTCCTCGCGCAGATGTAGTCACGTTTTGGGCACAAGAGCCCAAAAAGGAAAAGCCGCCCTGGTAAGAGAGCGGCTAATTTCTTGATTTCACTAGCGTTTTTTGGTGGGTCGTGCGCGACTCGAACGCGCGACCAACGGATTAAAAGTCCGCTGCTCTACCGACTGAGCTAACGACCCAAACCACGCTTAGCGAAGATTTCAATTATGACCGATATCGCTTCCGTTTGTCAAGCGCTTTTATTTAACGTGCCCGCGAAATTCGAACTTCAGCCCCCCGTCGCTTCACCTCAAGCCCCTCGGATGGCAGAATTTTCAAGCCTTCCAGGCCCTTAATGTAGCTGGAGCCCTGCATCTGCATGACGCGAATCTTGTTGCGCATAACCACCGGGCTATGTTCCGGCATGCCGAACATCCAGACTTCATCCAACGGACGGGCCGAGTTGAAGTCACCCGTGTGTAAACCGCCCGGCCCCAAGCAGAGCATCTGGCCCTCACGGCCGAATATCGGCAGCGTGTCCAGCCCGCACTCCACTTCCAGCACGGTTCCGCCCTCGTAGCGCCAGCCGGTGTTCATATCCCACCAGCCTTGACCCTCCGGCAGGTAAACGCGAGCCTTGGTACCGGGTTCCAACATGGGTGCGACCAACAAAGCTGGGCCAAACATGTACTGGGTGTCCCAAGCTTGGGCGACCGGGTCGGATGGGAAGCACAAGGCCATGGAACGCTGTACCGGCAGCCCTGTACGTACCGAGTCTTCGATAATGCCCAACACGTAGGGGATCAACCGATAACGCCACTGCAGCCAATGGCGCACCAGTTCTTGCGTGGCCTCGTCAAACGCGGAAGGCAGCAAGCCAGGCACACCCTGGAAGGAGAAGTTCGCCGACAGGACACAGTTGGCAAGCCAGCGTATGTAAAGCTCCGGCGTCATTTCGTCTAACGGGCGCAGGGCATTACCCAGGCGATGCGTTTGCACAGGCACGCCGCTGTCACCTAATGCCAGCGCGTTGCGCAAGCTGTGTGCCAGCCCGTCCCACGTATTGTCGCAACGTGGGCCTGCCTGCCAGGTGCTGCGCTGAACAGCGGGGAAAAGATCCGTACTGACCACCACACCCTCTTGCGGCGTGCGATGCCCTGCCACGGCGTCAAACAGCGCGCGCCGAGCCAGCAGGGGGTAGATGGTGCGCAGTACAGCGCCACACTCACCGCCGCGCGCCGTCACATCGTCAGGAATGTCAGTTTGCACATTGCAAACGGGTGATGCCAGCCCTTCATCAACGGCCTGTCGCTGACGCTCCACCCACAACTTGTAGACATCTTTGTTGGTCAGGTCGAGCAAGCCATAAGGCTGGCCGTTGGTAAATTCATTGCCGGGGAATACACATGCCGAACCGTCTTCATCGCGAATCAGCAGCCAGCCGCGGTCTTCCCACTCTTCGAACAACTCCGTGCCTTCCAGAACTGCGGGCAAGGTGGGGGCGGCCAATTGCACGTTGGCCGCTTGGAGCCGGGCGTGGAACTCGCGCTGGTCGTCGCCACAGCGGTTCGCATCCCATTCGAATACAGGCTTGTCGCTCTGGAAGCCGTACACAGCCGGCGTTGCGAGCTCCAATGTATCAACACTCCATTCATTGGCGCGGAAGTTTTCGATAATGGCCAGGGTTTCATCCAAGCTTGCGCCTGGTGCCTGCTCAAGCCAGACGCCCATAGGCGCCAGGCCCGGCTGGCCGGCCCTGCCGGTCAGAGCGGAATGTTGGTTGAGGATTTCGGTGGGTTCCCCTGCAAACAGGAAAAAATCCAGAACAGCATCATGCACAACATGCTGGCAGATGTCAGTATGGGTCGCCCCCAGGTCGTATTCAATGCGGCCCAGCGTGTTGACATACAGCCCCCAACCCCGCGTGCTCCACAACAAGGAAGCAGCGCGAGCCTCTGGGTCGTCCGACACGATGGTGCAGCCACGCCGATCGAGGTCGCCTGTGTTCTCACCCAGGCCGTGCAGATAGTCGTCTTCTTCAAGCTGCGTGGAAAGGCACCACAACGCTTCGTCATTGCGTTCGCCTTTTTGCAGGAAGTCGGCAGCGGCGCTGCGCCACACGCAGCTCTCACCCCGATACAGGGTGAAGCGCAGCGGTTCAAGCGCAATTTCCAGCACGACATCCCCCTGTTCCAGACGCCAGCCGTTTGCGCCCAGCACTGAGCTGGTGGCCAATTCGCCAACAGGTTCGTCTCGCGCCAGCAACATTTCGGCATGTGCTTTTTGGCGAGCAGTCGGTTTTTCTTCTCGTGTAGCTAGGATGTTGGAAGGTGCGCACCGAATACGGTAAACACCGGGTGCATGCGCTTCGACATGCAAAGCAAGCCCAGCGTCCGGAAAGGCGAATTCCGCCCGGACGGAATTTGCGTGGGTGAATTCCAGATGGGTCAAGGGGGTAACGTTATCTTGATCAGAGTCGTGCGGCACAGCGCAATCCTCGGGCCATGGCCCAATAAGCATTCAAAAGCCATTATTCTGACGGATTTGCGCTATAAAATAAAATCCGGCCTGTTTTAGGGTGTAAAAAGGCCCTGGAAAAACCGCTTACCACCCTTGCATAGGCGCTATAAAACAGCGCATAAGGCGTTTTTCTCTCATACCCACCCCAACCCCCACGCCACCCTAAACAAATGCAGCTCAGGCGCTCTAGCGCAGCCTGACGGCCCTTAGCAACTCTCTCTCAACCATCATTGGTTCATTATTCCACCGAGCGGCGATGATTTCACCCGCCAATGTCATCCAGCTCAGGCCCCGAGAACCATAAGCACAGGCCATCCACAGTGTCTCCTGTGTATCCACCGGCCCGATGATGGGTAAATGATCTCTCACCGCCATCCGCCATCCAGCCCAACCTTCCGGCTGCACGCGGGCAGCTAACAAAGCTTCTGGCGAAATCTCTAACAAGCCGGCCACCTTATGCGCCACTTCTTGAAAACCCGCAGCACTGAGCTCGCTCCTGGGTTGATCAAAAATGTAGGTGCTGCCACCCACGTGTACGCCCTTATCGGCAGGCAGCCAATACCCTGCCCCAGCCACAATGGCATGAACCGCTGGCAAGCCATCAGCACGAAAGTACGCGACTTGCCCGCCCATACGCTGCATTGCGTCGAGTTTGGCATAACCTGTCTCGCCCAGAACGTCCGGTAGCAAGGCAGGGGAATCCGCTGCCGCAGCAATCACCGCTCGTGGCGCTTGAGCGAGCACCGAACCGTCAGCGCCAAGCGCCTGCCAGCCGCCTGCGACAGGCCGCACGGACGCTACTCGCCCTACTCGCGTACGAATGCCATCATGCGCCAGCAGCGTCTCAACCAATAACGACGGCCTCACCAAAGCCCCTTGCGCCAGCCAGACCACCCCTTGCGACAAGGGCACACCGCAACGCTCAGCGGTTTCGCTCGCCTCGCACCAGCTCATCCACTCAGATGGAAATCGCCACTCATCAAGCGTGCGTTGCCACAGTGCTGCATCTTCAGGCGCGATACGCAGCAGTGAGCCGCACCCTTCGCTGACTCCAGCCAATCGTCGCCAACGCAGCTGCGACAAAAGAATGCCGGCGCGGCTTAATCGCGACATGAAGTTGTCATCCCGACTCAAAGCAGGCGTCATCGCCGCACAGCGATGCCCTGTATGGCTGCCGGCGGGGCCATTTTCGAACGACGGGTCAAGCACCGTGACGCCATGCCCTCTTAAGGCAAGCGAATGGGCCACGCCCGCTCCGGCCAAGCCTCCCCCCACCACGATGACATCGTCACACCGCCCAACAAGCGGCGTTCCCCCCAGCCCCGGCCTGAGCACCGCCCGGGACATCTGGCGCTTGCCGCCGAATCCGGGCTCGCGCGTCACGAGAAAGCCGGCTGCAGCCAGATCACGCCTTACCTGCCCCGCACTACACCAGGTCGCTGCTGTCGCGCCGGCATTCGCCATGCGCACCAACTGGCCAAACAGGGAGCGCGACCACATGGCCGGATTCTGGGCCGGAGAAAAACCATCCAGGAAGAAAGCGTCTACCTTGGCTTCTACTTGGCGAGCAAGATGTTCAATGCGGCCAAAAGCCAAGGTCAGACTCAGTCGCCCTCCTTCAAACTCAAGCCTGTGTATGCCAGGCAACAGAAGCGGCCACTCAGCCAGCAAGGCGTCAGCCATATCGCGCAGCACGCCTTTATGGCCCGCCAAGGCAACCGCCAGATCCTCGCGAGAAAAAGGATGCGCCTCGAAAGAAACCACATGCAGCCGCTGTGGACGCCCGGGGCAATCTCGCCATGCCTGCCACAACGCCAGGAAGTTGTTACCCAGACCGAAACCGGTTTCACAAACAGTGAAGCTTTCTTGCCCCACCCATCGCTCGGGTAGACCATTGCCCTGGATAAAGACATGACGCGCTTGAGCCATTGCGCCCGCACGCGCGTGGTAGACATCGCCATAACGGGCGCTGACCGGAATGCCGAGCGCGTCGAAATCCAACCGCCCCGGCTGCAGGGGTTCATGGCCCAATTTCATGAGTCAAGGACTCCGTCGGGCATGGCCATTGCCATGTCGCCCCGACATAGGGACACCAGCGGTGCCGTATGAGAAACCTGCTGCGCTTGCCCTTGAACTGAACGACGGGATCTAAGCATAGGCGCGTGATGAGAATGGACAATATCGGTCATATGGCTCACGTACAATGCAAGAGATCCTTTTGAGAGTGTGCGATGAACCAGGAACATATCATGCAGTCCTTACGCCTTCCCTTAAGTGAATGCCTTGATGCAGCGGTTACCGCGGCCCACGCGGCGGCGGCCATTCTACAGTCATACGCCAACAACCGAACCGAATTGGTTATTGACTCCAAAATGCGTAACGACCTGGTTTCCCAGGCTGACCGCGAGGCCGAACATGCCATTATCGACATTCTGCTAGAACGCACCCCGCAATTAGGCATCGTGGCAGAGGAAAGCGGCGGTAAGCCATCTGACATCGCCACTTGGTATATCGACCCTCTCGATGGCACAACCAACTTCTTGCATGGCATTCCCCACTATGCAGTATCCATCGGCCTGATTGCGCATGCAGGCGCCAAAATCAGCGGCCACGAACCTCTGGAACACGACACCCCTGTTATCGGCGTGGTGTATGACCCTAACCGTGAAGAGCTCTTCACTGCTTTGCACGGTGTGGGCGTCTGGCTCAATGGCCGCCGCATCCAGTGCTCACGTGCTGAAAAACTGGAAGACTCCGTCGTTGCCACGGGCTTCCCATTCCGCGATTTTTCCTTCGCCGACGAATACATGCCCACCTTGCACCACGCGATCAAGCACACTCGCGGCATCCGTCGCCAAGGTGCTGCGGCGCTGGATCTTGCGTGGGTGGCCTGCGGTCGCTACGATGCCTACTGGGAAATGGGGCTGGCTCCGTGGGACGTCGCTGCAGGCACCGTGCTCGTGCGTGAAGCGGGCGGTGTCTGCGAGGATATCTTCCACTCCGCCCCCTGGCCGATAGGCGGTTACCTGTATGCGGGCAATGCGCACACGGCCGCCGCGCTGGACGCCATGATCCAGCCCCACATGAAACCTCGCCAAAACGCTTAAAACAGGAGCGGCCCACCATGAATCTGGTTGAATCCATCGTCGGCTGGAAAGATGAAATCGCCCGTATCCGCCGCGACATCCACCAGCACCCGGAACTCGCCTATGAAGAAGTCCGCACCGCAGAGCTGGTGGCCAAGCTGCTCGAATCATGGGGCATTCCGGTGGTTCGCGAGTTGGGAGTGACAGGCGTAGTGGGGTCGATAGAAGGCCGCACAAACAACGGCCGCGCCATTGGCTTGCGCGCCGATATGGACGCACTGCCCATGCAGGAACTCAACACGTTTGAACATGCCAGCCGCCATGAAGGCAAAATGCATGCGTGCGGGCACGATGGTCACACAGCCATGCTGCTGGCTGCGGCCAAGCATCTGGCGCACAGCCGTGACTTCGAAGGCACAGTCCATGTCATTTTTCAGCCCGCCGAGGAAGGCCATGGCGGCGCCCAAGCCATGATAGAGGACGGCCTGTTCGAGCGCTTTCCCATGGACGCCGTATTCGGCCTGCACAACTGGCCCGGCATGGAAGCCGGCAGTTTCGGCGTAAAAGCCGGCCCCATCATGGCTTCCAGCAACACCTTCAGCATACTCGTAGAAGGCCGGGGCGCCCATGGTGCCATGCCCAATCTTGGCGCCGACCCTGTCATTGCTGCAGTGCAGATCGTGCAAAGTCTGCAGACCATTATTTCCCGCAACTGCGACCCGCTCGACCCGGCTGTGCTCAGCGTTACCCAAGTGCATGCAGGCTCTGCGGACAACGTCATCCCCACCGATGCCGTTATTCGCGGCACAGTGCGCACATTTTCCGACGCCACGCTTGATCTCATCGAAGCGCGCATGCAAGCGGTATGTGAGCAAACCGCTGCTGCCCTTGATTGCAAGGCTACGCTCGACTTCCAACGCAAATACCCACCCACCATCAACACCGCAGCCGAAGCCGAGTTCTGCGCTAAGGTCATGGAGGGAATCGTCGGCGCGCAGCGGGTGCAACGCAATATCACGCCTTCCATGGGCGCCGAAGACTTTGCTTTCATGCTGCAGCACAAACCGGGCTGCTACGTGTGGATAGGCAATGGGGACGGCGCACATCGCTCAGCGGGCCATGGCATGGGGCCTTGCACGCTGCACAACGGTTCATACGACTTCAACGACGAGCTCATCCCACTTGGCGGCACTTACTGGGTCGAACTGGCCCGGCAATGGCTGGCCGACCCCTCACACAGCACAAACCCCGCAAACCGGTAAAATGCTGAAGCCGCCGCTTGCCGGCCCCCGCTGCATGGCCACCCGCCAGCAGCCACGGCAAACGTGCGGCAAGCCCGTGGCAAACCTGGGCGCCACACAACGCGGAGCCGCTACGTGAGCACAGAAAACAGTCTCCTTCCCCCAAAAGACAGGCAGCCTGTACTGCGCGTCATCCCCATGCCCAAAGATGCCAACCTCCACGGCGACGTCTTTGGCGGGTGGATTATGGCGCAGGTTGACCTTGCCGGTTCTGTTGCTGCTGCTCGCCGTGCAGGAGGGCGTATCGCAACCATTGCGGTCAACGCCTTCTTGTTCAAGCAACCTGTGTTCGTTGGCGATTTACTCAGCTTCTACGCTGAAATCGTCAAAGTGGGGCGCACCTCCATCACCGTGCTGGTCGAGGTCTATGCCGAGCGCAATCGCCTGGAAACTGAAGTGGTCAAAGTCACTGAAGCCACACTGACTTACGTAGCCACTGACGAAAATCGCCGCAGCCGTCCGCTGCCCCCCTGCTGACATTCGGAAAGTTTCATGGTGGATCAGAAACAAGATCTCTCTCAGCCGGTCACCATTCCGCGCCGTCTGGACCCGGAAGACGCCCAGCAGGCCTTGCAGGAGCTGCAGAGCATCCTCAAACGCCAAGAGGTCGTAGAAGCACTCGCTCGCAGACAGTACGAAGAAGACGACCGCTCCAACCTGCTGGAAGGCCTGTTGCACCGGCAGCACGAGAACGAGATCCGAGCCATTATCAACGATCTCCACCCGTCTGACATCGCCTTCATTCTGGAATCCCTGCCGGTACAGGAACGGCAGGTGGTCTGGCAACTGGTCAGCACCGAGCACGACGCCGACGTGCTGCTTGAAGTCGAAGATTGGGCCAGGGAATCGCTGATCGAATCCATGGACCATGAAGAGCTCGTGGCCGCTACCGAGCTCATGGATGCCGATGAGATCGCCGATCTCGCCCCCGACCTCCCTCCCGATGTTGTGGCCGAAGTCCAGAAAGGTTTGACCGACCGCGAGCGTGCCCAGCTACTTGAAGCCATGGGCTACCCGGAAGGCACGGTGGGCGCCATTATGGATTTCGAAATGGTGCGCGTGCGCGAGGACGTCACCCTGGAAGTTGTGTTGCGCTATCTGCGCCGGCTGCAAGAGCTTCCCGACCACACCGACCAAATCTTCATCGTTGACCGTAGCGACAGGCTACGCGGTACGCTGCCAGTCAGTGTGTTACTGGTCAAGGAGCCGGAATCCCTGGTGTCGGAAACCATGCAGACGGAATACCTCAGCCTCAATCCATTAGATTCCGACGCCGATGCCGCCGGGGCCTTTGAGCGCTACGACTTGGTTTCCGCACCCGTCACTGACGACCTTGGCCGCCTCATCGGCCGGGTGACCATTGACGAAGTCGTTGACGTGATCCAGGAAGATTCCCAGGAACAGGAACTGTCCCGCGCCGGTCTGCAGGAAGAAGACATCTTCGCGCCCGTAAAAGCCGCAATCCGCAACCGGACGCCCTGGTTGATGATCAATCTCATGACCGCAGCCACCGCATCGCTGGTCGCTTCGCGCTTTGAGCACACCGTCAGTGAAATCGTCATTCTGGCATTCCTGATGTCCATCGTCGCCGGCATCGGCGGCAACTCCGGCAACCAGACCATGACCATGGTCATCCGCGCGATGGCCGTCGGCCGTGTAACCGGCGCCAGTGTCTGGCAGTTGGTGCGCCGCGAAATCCAGGTCACCTTCCTGGTAGGCGCCTGTGGCAGCTTGGTGGCCGCCATCTTCGCCTGGATTTTCTCGGGTTCACTGCCCGTCGCCTTAGTGATGATGGCCGCCATCATCGGCAATATGCTGGTCGGCGCCATACTGGGCGTGCTAATTCCCATGCTACGCGTGCGCTTCGGCAAAGACCCGGCCGTCGGCTCCTCCGTCCTGCTCACCTTCGCCACCGATTCTCTGGGCTTCTTCATCTTCCTGAGCCTGGCCACCCTCTTCCTGCTCTAGCCCTCGCTCTGAGACGCCGGGCCAGGGCACAAAAAGAAAGCGGCTCCAATGGAGCCGCTTCAAAACAATACCAGGATCAACCCAACACCAGCCTAAGCCAGCTTCCCATGGCAGTGCTTATACTTCTTGCCACTGCCGCATGGGCATGGCTCATTACGCCCCACCCGCGGCACCTCACCGCCCGGAGCTGCTGCTGTTTCATCCAGACCGGGATCCTCGCCACTGAGTGCGGCATCGTAGTCGGAATGGTGATAGCGCACATTGATGGGCGGCTCCTGTTCCTTGGGCTGCTCAACCTGCTCAGGCGTCTGCACGCGTACCGTCATCAGCACCCGCACGACATCATTGCGCACCCGATCCAGCATGTCTGAGAACAGCACAAAGGCCTCGCGCTTGTATTCTTGCTTCGGGTCACGCTGCGCATAGCCACGCAAGTGTATGCCTTGGCGCAGGTGATCCAGTGCCTGCAGGTGATTGCGCCAGTTGGTGTCAATAGCCTGCAGAAACACCGAACGCTCAAACGGCGCCCAGGCTTCACGACTGACTTGTTCCACCTTGGCGTCGTACAGGCGTTTGGCCTCGGCCATTACCCGCTCAAGCAGGTCGTCATCAGTAAGGTCGGGCTCCTGCTCAAGGGTTTCGGTCAGAGACATGGGGATTGCCCAGTCTGCTTCCAGTGCCGCCTGCAAACCAGCGACGTCCCACTGCTCCTCGACGGAATTTTCAGGAATATAGTTGCGGAACTGCTCAACAATCGTCGCACGGATCAGCCCGACTATCGTCTCACCGACATCGGTGGATTCCAGTACTTCATTACGCTGAGCGTAGAGCACTTTGCGCTGGTCGTTCGAAACGTCGTCGTACTCAAGCAACTGCTTGCGGATGTCGAAGTTGCGTGCCTCAACCTTGCGTTGCGCCGACTCAATCGAGCGTGACACCATACGCGCCTCGATGGGCTCGCCTTCCGGCAGACGCAGCCGCTCCATGATGGCTCGCACGCGGTCGCCTGCGAAAATGCGCATCAGGGGGTCTTCAAGCGACAGGTAGAAGCGCGAAGAGCCTGGGTCGCCTTGCCGGCCGGCCCGGCCACGCAGCTGATTATCAATGCGGCGCGACTCATGGCGTTCGGTGCCGATAATGCGCAGCCCACCGGCCTTTTTCACTGCCTCGTTGGCCGGTGCCCATTCGGCGCGTATGCGCTCAATGCGGCCCGCTTTCTCTTCTTCAGGAATGGAGTCGTCATTGCGCACGATGTCGATCATTTTCTCGACACTGCCGCCCAACACAATATCGGTACCCCGGCCCGCCATATTGGTAGCGATCGTGATGTGTCCGGGCTTACCCGCTTCGGCGACGATTTCCGCCTCGCGCGCGTGCTGCTTGGCATTCAGAACTTCATGAGGCAATTTGTGCTGCTTCAACAAAGCCGATATGCGCTCGGAGTTCTCGATACTGGTGGTACCGACCAGCACGGGCTGCCCACGCGCATGGCAATCGCGGATATCTTCCAGAATCGCGTTGAATTTTTCGTTGTCCGTCTTGTAGACCTGATCGTTCTGGTCGACGCGCACCATGGGCCGGTTGGTCGGCACCAGCACGGTTTCCAGGTTGTAAATCTGCTGGAACTCGTAGGCTTCGGTATCTGCTGTACCCGTCATACCCGCCAGCTTCTCGTACATGCGGAAGTAATTCTGGAAAGTAATGGAAGCCAGCGTTTGGTTTTCGTGCTGAATCTGCACCCCTTCCTTGGCCTCGACGGCCTGGTGCAGGCCATCAGACCAGCGGCGCCCCGCCATCAGGCGACCGGTGAACTCGTCAACAATGACGACTTCGCCGTTCTGCACCACATACTGCTGGTCGCGGAAGAACAGATTGTGTGCGCGCAAGGCCACCATCAGGTGGTGCACCAGCGTGATATTGCGCGGTTCGTATAGAGAATCGCCTTCAGCAAGCAGGCCGTGTTTGGCAAGGAGTTCTTCTGCCTTGATGTGTCCGGCTTCTGAAATATGTACCTGCTGGCCTTTTTCGTCGACCCAGAAGTCACCTTCCGGTTCAGGCTCTTGAGGCTTGGGCTCGCTTGCCATGCGCTGCAGCAGCGGCGCAATTTCATTCATGCGCTTGTAAAGCTCGGTGTTGTCTTCCGCCTGCCCGGAAATGATCAAAGGCGTACGCGCCTCGTCGATCAGAATGGAGTCGACCTCGTCGACAATGGCGAAAGCCAGGCCACGCTGGCGGCGGTCTTCAGCGCGATACTCCATGTTGTCGCGCAGGTAATCAAAGCCGAATTCGTTGTTGGTACCGTAGGTGATATCTGCCTGATAAGCGGCGATTTTTTCGGCATTATCTTGTTGCGGCACCACAATACCTACGGACAGGCCGAGGAAATTGTAGAGTTTGCCCATCCATTCAGCATCACGCCGTGCCAGGTAATCGTTGACCGTCACAACGTGTACGCCCTTGCCGGGCAGCGCATTCAGGTACACAGGCAATGTAGCGGTAAGCGTCTTGCCTTCGCCCGTACGCATTTCAGCGATCTTGCCATTGTGCAAAGCGATGCCGCCTAACATCTGCACATCGAAGTGTCGCATGCCGAACACTCGTTTGCTGGCCTCGCGCACTACGGCGAACGCCTCGGGCAGCAAGCTATCAAGCGTCTTGCCCTGTTCCAGTTGCTGGCGGAACTCAGCCGTCTTGGCCTGGAGCTGTTCATCGCTCAATTGCTCAAGTTGGGGTTCCAGCGCGTTGATTTGCGAAACCTGACGACGATACTGCTTCAGTATGCGATCGTTACGACTTCCGAAAAGCGTTTTTAACAGGGATACCATTCTTGTGCCGTCGTTTGCCCGCAAGGCTGCTGCCTTGCAGATTTATTGTGATGGGATTAGCGGTGAAAACCGCAGAAAACGATACAGTTTAACGCAGCCGCCCCATTCCGGCCTAACGAGCGGCAAGCTCGGTTAGCTCAGCGGTGTCCGCCCAGTCGTTCTCAAGAAATAGCGTAGGGTCCAGAGGGTAACCTGCCACCCGCACCTCATAGTGCAAATGGTTGCCAGTGCTGCGGCCCGTAGAGCCCACCCTGGCAATCTGCTGCCCCTTGGTGACGAGCTCTCCAAGCTTGACCGATATGGATGACGCGTGGGCGTAGCGTGTCACCACGCCATTACCATGGTTGATTTCCACCATTTTTCCGTAACCGGGAACATACCGTGCCTCGGTGACCACCCCGCCCGAAGCCGCCAGAATAGGCGTCCCCCTCGGTGCAGCGAAGTCCAGCCCTTCGTGCATGGCATGACGCCCTGTTACAGGGTGACGCCGCCAACCAAAAGAAGAAGACACATAAGGCTGATTGACAGGGTTCAGCGCCGGCAGGCTTTCCTTCATGCCGGCGCGTTGTGTGAGTACCGTATCCAGCATACCCAGCCGTTCGCCACCCGCAGCCAGCCTGCGCTCCAGAAGGTCGAGTTCGCGCCCCAGCGATTCAGCCGACCAATCTTGCTGCCATGAAGCTTGCTCACTGGCGGCCTCCATATCGATGATGGACTGCTCCAGCCCTGCTTGGATTTCAGGCTCGATATACGAGACGCCGGCCGCACCCGCCAAACGCCGCCCCAGCCCTTCAATGGCGATCAACCTGGCCTGCATGTCACCCAGCTTTGCAGCCAGTACGCCCACATTTTCACGTATGTAATCGGCTTGTTGCAGAGACTGTTCCGTGATCACACCGCCTCGCACAGCACTGGCTTGTTGGCCGCCGTCAAATTGCGATTGCATCCACGCGCCTGCCACCGCCGACACGGCCATGGCCACCCCGCTCGCGATGCAGATCAGGCCCAGCTTCAGGGCTTTGGCAGTAGAATGAGATGTATTGCTACTCATGTCTGGTATTTTCCGGTTTGAATGCTTATAAGTCGCGCGCCGCAAAAGCGCGCTCACAACGCTCGAGCCCACGAAACCGCCCTGCGGCATCGGCGCTCAACTGGCTTGCTCTCGATGAAACGGGTGCCAGCATCATGGCGACTGCACAGATGCTTATGCAGGCCGAAGACATTATTCGTAAGGCGCTGCCGCCCGTTCTGGCTCACAGCTGCCGTGTCGCCAACATAGACAGACAATGCCTGACACTGGCAGTTCCCGCCGCAGCGTACGCTACCCGTTTGCGGCAGCTCACACCCACACTGTTGCGCAAGCTCACCCACCACGGCTGGAACCTTAGCCAGATCGATATCCGCGTTCAAGCGGGGCTGCTGGCCCAGACACACAAAAGTCCACCCCGGGAAGTACAGCCCTTGGGGCGTACTGCCCTGGACAGCTTTCAGGAACTACAGCAAAAAGTTGAACCCGGCCCGCTGGCAGATGCGATCAGCCGTTTGCTGACACACCATGGGCGCTGATTGAGATAGGGCTGATAGCTCAGCGTTCGCAGCCTGAGGAGAATCAGGCCACTTTCCATTCGTAGTCGAAGGCCTTGGGAGCGGTTTCGGGAGACTCGTACGTCACGAATTCCCAGGCATCCTGCTGAGCTAGCAAGGCGCGCGCCAATTGGTTGTTGAGACCATGGCCCGATTTGCAGGCCACATAATGCGCAACCAGCGGGTGGCCAATAAGGTAAAGGTCGCCAATGGCATCGAGAATTTTGTGCTTGACGAATTCATCGTCGAACCGCAGGCCGTCGGAATTAAGCACCCGATATTCGTCCATTACGATGGCGTTATCGAGGCTGCCGCCGCGTGCCAAACCGATGGAGCGCAACGCCTCGACTTCGCTGGCGAAACCGAAAGTACGTGCGCGAGCAATCGTCTTGACGTAGGAATCCTTGCCGAAATCGACCTTGGCGAAATTGGCGGTGGAGTCGATGGCGGGATGTTTGAAGTCGATAGAAAACGACAGTGCAAAACCGTCGTAAGGTTCGAGGCGCGCCCACTTGGCGTCCTTGCCTTCGCCTTCACGTACTTCGACTGTCTTGAGCACGCGCAGGAATTTCTTGGGAGCCGCCTGCTCTTGCAGGCCTGCACTACGCAACAAGTACACGAACGTGCCAGCGCTGCCATCCATGATGGGCACTTCTTCAGCCGTGAGATCGACATGCAGATTATCGATACCCAGCCCGGCCAATGCCGACATCAGGTGTTCGACGGTAGAGACACGAACATCGCCCTGCTGCAGCACAGAAGCCAAGCGAGTATTGCCGACTTGATCAGCCTTTGCGGGAAGGCTTACGACCTCGGGCAGGTCAACGCGATGAAACACGATACCGGTATCAGGCGCAGCGGGCCGGAGCGTAAGCTCAACACGGCGGCCGGAATGAAGACCGACGCCTTTGGTGGATATCGTTTTCTGAATGGTGCGTTGACGTAGCATGAGTAAGGCCGTTGTGATTATTTCAATATCTATTGTAACCGCTGCGCGGGTTTACCACGAAATTTGATCTGTTTCAATGGACTGCAAAGCAGGGCCAGTGATAGGACGACGCCCGACACGACATGAATCGACACGATTTCACACGAGCACGTTACATACTGCGGTTAAGCACGCCCGGCCAAGGCACACCTCCCGGGGAAAGGAAGTGCACCTTGGAGCACCCGGCAGCCACTTTAGCAGCCGCCGGGCATGTGAAGGAAGAACTTAAAACCGGATAAGGTTCGGTTCTTAGTCAGCCTGCTTACGCAAGAACGCCGGAATATCGTAGTGATCCATGCCTGCGGTTTCCAGCGCACGCACCTGGGCCGAAGCCTGGCTGCGGGGGTTGCGGAAAACCGACGGCACGTCGAGATCCTGGTGTTCGACAGGGCTGTCGTCCGTTCCTGTGCGCAGCACTTCAGCGCTGTTGTGTACCAGTTGCGGGCGGGCGTTTTCACGGCCCAGACCGGTTGCTACCACGGTGACACGCAGGTTCTCACCCATCGACTCATCGTAGGCGTTACCGAAGATAACGGTTGCATCTTCAGCCGCGTAGCCACGGATGGTTTCCATGATTTCGCGGGTCTCGCGCATTTTCAGCGAACGGCTGGAGGTGATGTTTACCAACATACCGCGGGCGCCGTGCAGATCCACGCCTTCCAGCAGCGGGCAAGCAATGGCTTGTTCCGCCGCCACGCGAGCGCGGTCGGCACCGGCAGCCACCGCTGTACCCATCATGGCCTGACCCTGCTCGCCCATAATGGTTTTCACGTCTTCAAAGTCAACGTTAACGTTACCTTCGACATTGATGATTTCGGCGATGCCCGCGCAAGCGTTGTGCAGCACATCATCAGCAGATTTGAAGCAATCTTCCTGAGTAGCATCCTCATCGAGCAGGTCGTAGAGGTTCTCGTTCAGAACAACGATCAGCGAATGCACATGGCGAGACAGTTCCGCAATGCCTTCTTCCGCCATTTTCATACGCTTGCTGCCTTCAAACGAGAATGGCTTGGTCACCACGCCCACGGTCAGGATGCCCAGCTCTTTGGCAACTTCAGCCACGACCGGGCTGGCACCTGTACCGGTACCGCCGCCCATGCCAGCCGTAATGAAAACCATATGTGCGCCATTAAGCGCAGCGCGGATTTCCTCACGAGCGGTTTCGGCCGCGGCACGACCTTGCTCAGGCTTGGCGCCAGCGCCCAAACCCGTGCGACCCAGGCGGATCTGAACTTGCGCTTCAGATGCTGCCAACGCCTGCGCATCCGTGTTGCAGCAAATGAACTCCACTCCCTGCACACCGCTTTGAATCATGTGGCCCACTGCGTTGCCGCCCGCGCCACCTACGCCGACCACTTTGATCACCGTGCCGCTGGCACTGGTATCGAGCATTTCAAAATTCATCATGATTGGACTCCTTCACATCTATCCATGTATGTCAAAAGTTCAGTTCCCCAGTACTACTGTGTGGATGGATTTCAAACCAAATGCCAGCGGGGCTCGCACCTGATTTGAAACACGTCCACGGACAAGCGCACAGGCTTGCCCATAAGGCCAACGGCCCTAATTCATGAACCACTCCTTCATGCGCGCCAGCAAAGTGGCAAAGCTGCCCTTCTGCTGCGCAACCTTGCGACCACGCGCGCGCTGAATGCGGGCTTCTTGCAACAAGCCCATCACGGTAGAAAATCTCGGATTGTGCATCACATCGGCCAAGCTGCCCTCATAGGCAGGAATACCGATGCGCACCGGTTTCAGAAATACATCTTCGGCCAGCTCAACAATGCCCGGCAGCAGTGCTGTGCCGCCTGTCAGCACCACGCCGGAAGCCAGCAAATCCTCGTAGCCGGATTCCCGCACGACCTGTTGTACAAAACCAAACAGCTCCTCGACGCGCGGCTCGATTACAGCTCCCAGCGCCTGGCGCTTGACCTGACGGTTGGGGCGGTCGCCCAAGCCCGGCACTTCGATCTGTTCATCCGGGTTGACCAGAACCTGCTTGGCCACACCGTAGCGCAGCTTGATTTCTTCGGCGTCCGGCGTTGGCGTGCGCAACATGGCCGCGATATCGCTGGTGATCTGGTCGCCGGCAATAGGCACAACAGCCGTATGACGGATCGCCCCGTTGGTGTAAATGGCCACATCGGTAGTACCGCCACCGATATCCACCAATACCACACCCAATTCTTTCTCGTCGGAAGTCAGACAAGCCATGCTGGAAGCCAGAGGCTGGAGCGTGAGATCCTGCACTTCCAAGCCACAACGGCGTACGCACTTCACAATGTTCTGCGCCGCGCTGACGGCACCCGTCACAATATGGACGCGCACTTCCAGTCGCAGGCCGCTCATGCCAATGGGCTCACGGATATCTTCCTGGGAGTCCACAATGAATTCCTGGGTCAGCACATGCAGCACCTGCTGATCGGTGGGAATATTCACCGCCCGCGCGGTTTCAATGACACGGGCGACGTCGGTGGCGGTCACTTCTTTGTCCTTCACGGCCACCATGCCGCTGGAGTTGAAGCTGCTGATGTGGCTGCCGGCAATGCCTGTATACACTTCGCGGATCTTGCAATCAGCCATCAGCTCGGCTTCTTCAAGCGCACGCTGAATCGAATTCACTGTCGATTCGATATTGACCACCACGCCTTTGCGCATGCCGCGCGACTCGTGTTGGCCCAGGCCCAGAACCTCGAAGCGGCCTTCCGGCAGGATCTCGGCCACCACCGCCACCACCTTGCTGGTGCCTATGTCGAGTGCAACGATCAGGTCCTTGATGTCACGGGTCATAATGTTTTACTTGTTCGGTGTTGGGGTAACGGGCGCCAGAGTAATGGCGAAACCATTCGGATAACGTAAATCAGCGTGGGCGATCTCACGGCCATTAATGCTTTGCGCCAGCTTTGGCCATGCTTCAACAAAACGTTCAATGCGGGCCGCAAACGGCACGGCGCCGGAACGGCCATGCGGGTCGGCGATATCTGCCGCCGGGTCGCGCCCCAGGGTCAAGCGCATGCCGTCGGACAACGTGGCCTCCCAGGCATAGCGCGGGCTGAGCTCTAGCTCATTGACCCGCAAGTGCAAAGGGGCGAACCAGCGGGCCACTTCTGCATAACGCTGCACCACCAGCCGCTCAGAATCCTCGGGCCCTTTAAGATGGGGCAGCACGATATCGTCCGGCAGCTCTTCCGCATAGGCCAGAAAGGACTCACCCCAGGTGTTGATCATTTCATTTTCATTCCACAATGCCAGGGGCTGATGTTCTTCGATATAGATCGTCAAGCTATCAGGCCAGACACGCTGCACTCGAGCGTGACGCACCCAAGGCGTGGTTTCAATCAGGCGACGTGTTTCATCCAGGTCGATGAAAAAGAAATTGCCACGCAACTTGTCTTTAATGGTCTCACTGAGACTGGAAGCCGTCACAAAGCGCAAGTCGGTTTCTGCCTCTGCCGGTTGCAGCCGTAATGACGAAATCGCAAAATACGGGCGCTGTGCCACCCAGACGACCGCGCCCAGCAACAAAGCGCACACCGCCAGCACAGCCAGTGAGTTCGCAATGAAGTTGATGAGCCGGGCGTCCTGAAACACGTCGTCCCCCTAAGCCTTAACCGGGCCGCGCACTTTGCACGACGCAGTAGAAAGAATGGCCAGACACAATTCGGCATAACTCATACCGGCCGCCTTGGCGCCCATCGGCACCAAGGAATGGCTGGTCATGCCCGGTGATGTATTCATCTCGAGCAACCAGGGCTGGTTATCAGCGTCCAACATGAAATCGGCGCGCCCCCACCCTTCGCAACCCAAGGTGCGATAGGCTTTTTCTGCCAAGCGCTGAATATGCTCGGTGAGCGCTCCATCCAGCTCAGCGGGGCAGACATACTGTGTCGCGTTCGAAATGTATTTGTGCTCGTAATCGTAGTTGCCACCCGGCGCGATGATTTCGACCACTGGCAGCGCGTAGGCGTCGGCCCCCTTGCCCAACAGCGGCACAGTCAGCTCGCGGCCATTCACAAACTGCTCGGCCAACACCTGGTCATCAAAACGGGCAGCCTCCTCGTAAGCGTCTTTCAGGTCGGCTGCTTTCTGCACCTTGGTAATACCCAGGGTGGAGCCTTCGTGGGGTGGCTTGAGCATCAGGGGCCAACCCAGCGGGGCGGCCTTGGGAAGATCTTCTTCACTGGTCAGCACCACAAACGCAGGTGTGGGCAGCCCGTGTTGCAGCCACACGCGCTTGGTCATGATTTTGTCCATGGACAAGCTCGACGCCATGGGCCCGCTGCCTGTGTAGGGGATTTGCAGCAGCTCAAGCGCGCCTTGAATAGTGCCGTCCTCTCCATACCGGCCATGCAGAGCAATGAACACACGGTCAAAACCCGCATCGGCCAGATCCGCCAGCGACTGGCGTCCGGTATCGAACAAATGCGCATCCACGCCCTGGCTGCGTAACGCTTCGCAAACACCTTCCCCGGACATCAGAGAAACTTCCCGTTCAGCAGACTGCCCGCCGTACAACACGCCGACGCGACCAAAATTCGTGTTCATTGCATTTCTCCCAACTGGCCCGGCACCTTGCTCACGGAACCCGCGCCCATGACCAGCACCACATCGCCATCACGCACGAAGTCGTATATGGCCTGCGGCAAGTCAGCCACATCCTCAACAAAAACCGGTTCAACTCGCCCGGCCACGCGCAGTGCTCTGGCCAATGCCCGCCCGTCTGCGGCAACCAGCGGCTGCTCGCCAGCGGCATATACCTCGGTCAGGAGCACGGCATCTGCACCGCCAATCACTTTCACGAAGTCCTCAAAGCAATCGCGGGTGCGCGTATAGCGGTGCGGCTGGAATGCCAGCACAATGCGCCGATCGGGCCAGGCGCCGCGCGCAGCTTCCAGCGTGGCGGCCATTTCGTTGGGGTGGTGACCATAATCGTCCACGACAGTAAAGCTGCCGCCGCCATTACGCTCTTGCACGGGGAAGTCTCCCACCATGCTGAAGCGGCGCCCAACCCCCGTAAAGGTTTCCAGCGCGGCAGCAATTTTTTCATCTGGCACGCCCAGCTCTGTCGCCACGGCAATCGCCGCCAAGGCGTTAAGCACATTGTGACGGCCAGGCAGATTCAGCTTTATGGAAAGCGGCGGCAAAGCGCCGGTAGCGCCATGGCGTTCGACATCGAACCGCATGAATGTGCCTTCGGGGCGCAAATTCCGCGCCATGACCTGGGCTTCTGTATCGATCCCATAGGTTGTTACCGGGCGGGACACAAAAGGCATGATTTCCCTGACGTTGGCATCGTCCGCACACAGAATCGCCGAACCATAGAAAGGCAGGCGTTGCGTGAACTCGACAAAGGCACTCTTCAAACGCGCCAGATCGTGGCCGTAGGTGTCCATATGGTCCACATCAATATTGGTGATGATGGCCATAACCGGCAGCAGGTTCAGAAAAGAAGCGTCGGATTCATCGGCTTCGACCACGATGAAATCGCCCTGGCCCAAGCGGGCATTGGCGCCGGCGGAATTCAGACGCCCGCCAATTACAAAGGTGGGGTCAAGTTCGCCGGCGGCCAGAACGCTGGCTACCAGACTGGTAGTCGTGGTCTTGCCATGCGTCCCAGCTACGGCAATGCCACGCTTCAGCCGCATGAGTTCTGCCAGCATCAATGCACGCGGCACAACTGGAATACGCGCCGCACGAGCCGCCAGAACTTCGGGGTTGTCGGCAGTCACCGCAGTAGAAACTACGATGGCACCCACGCCTTTCACATTGTCAGCACTGTGGCCAATGAATACCCGCGCTCCGAGTTTCTGCAGACGCCGGGTGACTGCGGAGGCTTGAATATCAGAACCACTGATGGCGTAACCCAGGTTAAGCAGCACTTCCGCAATGCCGCTCATGCCCGAACCGCCAATCCCTACAAAATGAATGCTTTGAATGCGGTGCTTCATGCCGCCCTCCTTGCCGCTTGCTCACATACGTCGGCGATGCTCTGCGTCGCCGACAGGCAGGCGTGCTCTTGCGCATGGCGCGCCACTTCACAAAGGGCAGCCCTATCTTGCCCGCGCAGCCAGGTCGCCAGCCATTGTGCTGAAAACCCACTTTGCGGCTGTAGCCAAGCACCCTGGCAATCAGCCAGATAGCGCGCATTGGCGGTCTGATGATCATCAATCGCGTGAGGCAGAGGAATGAACAATGCCGCCACACCGGCCGCAGCGACTTCGGCTACCGTCATGGCACCAGCGCGGCAGACCACAACATCCGTCTCCGCCATAGTGGCCGCCATGTCTTCAATAAAGGCCACACATTGGGCTTGGACCCCGTTGTTACGGTACCGCTCTTCTAACTGTTGAATATGCTGGGCGCCGGACTGATGTATGACTTCCGGGCGCTCGGCCGGCTCCAGTAGCGCCAAGGCTTCCGGCACAACTTCATTCAGAATAGATGCTCCCAGGCTGCCCCCAACAACCAGCAGGCGCAGCGGCCCCTGCCGCTGTGCGTAACGGTCAGTCGCCGGCGCCAGATTCCGGAAGGATTCCCGTACCGGATTTCCCACCATGACGGCACCCTGCAAGGCGCCCGGAAAACCAGCCAGCACCTTGCGTGCAATGCGCGCAAGCCAACGGTTGGCCGTACCCGCCACCGCATTTTGTTCATGCACGACCAGCGGAATGCCCGCCAACCGCGCCATCAGCCCGCCCGGGAACGCAACATAACCGCCCATGCCCAGGACAACATCCGCTTGTGCTTGGGCCAAGGCCCGGCGCGCCTGCAGGCACGCCTTGGCGAGCGTGAACGGCAACTTCAACAAGGTAATCAAACCTTTGCCACGCAAGCCGGAGAACTCTAACGGCAGCATCTCGATACCCTGCTCGGGCACCAGCTTGCCTTCCATACGGTCTGGGTTGCCCAACCACAGCACCCGCCAGCCTCGCGCTTTCATTTCATGCGCCACGGCCAGCCCTGGCATGATGTGCCCACCCGTTCCGCCTGCCATGATGACCAGAGTTCGCGTCGTCATGTGCGCTTCCCCCTCATCATGTTGCGATTTTCGTAATCCACACGGGCGAGTAAAGCCACGGCGACGATATTCATAACAATACCCGTGCCGCCATAACTCACCAGCGGCAGTGTCAGCCCCTTGGTGGGCAGCAGCCCGATGCACACCCCAATATTGATAAAGGTCTGCACGCCAAACCACAGTGCCACGCCCTGGGCTACCAAGCCGCTGAATGTGCGATCCATGGCAATGGCCTGGCGGCCAATTTCAAAACCCCGCCACACCACAAAGGCAAACGCGATGATCAGGCCTGCCACACCAACAAACCCCAGTTCTTCACCAATGACTGCGACGATGAAGTCCGTGTGGGCTTCGGGCAGGTAATGCAGTTTTTCTACGCTAGCTCCCAACCCTACGCCAAACCATTCGCCACGCCCCAGGGCGATCAGCGAATGCGAAAGTTGATAGGCGCTGCCATAAGCATTTTCAGGATTCCACGGGTCCAAGTACACGAACAGCCGCTCGCGCCGCCAGGGCGAAAGCCATATCAACAAAAGAAAGCAGGCCAGCAAACTGGTGAGCAACACGCTGAAAAGCTTGCCATTGATGCCGCCAATAAACAGCACGCCGATTGCAATCGCAACAATCACCATGAAGGCGCCTAGGTCGGGCTCCAGCAGCAATAACATACCGACCACGGCCAGTGCGCAGCTCATGGGCAGGAAACCGCGCAGGAAGTTATGCATATGCTGCTGCTTGCGCACGGTATAGTCGGCGGCAAACAGCACCACTGCTACCTTCATCAGTTCGGATGGCTGGAAATTGACAATGCCCAGCGGCAGCCAGCGTCGCGCACCATTGACCTCCCGACCAACGCCGGGAATCAGCACAATCATCAGCAGCAGCAGGCACAGCAGGAAGAGCGGTACGGCAAAGCGCTCCCAAACATGCATGGGTACGGTAAAAGCAATTAGCGCTGCCACTGTGCCCAGAAGAATGAATATCCCATGGCGGGCAACAAAATAGTACTGCCCATAATTTGCGTAACGTGGGCCATCCGCCAGAGCGATCGAAGCGGAATACACCATCAACAGGCCGAACAGCACCAAGGTCGCGCACACCACAATGAGCGCGCTATCCACAAGCGGCATGCTGGTGCGGCCTTGCCGCACAGCCCCTGCTCCAGAACCGCCAAGACCAGAGAACAGGCTCATGCGACCTCCCCCCTATCCATGGCCAGCTCGTCAACCGCCTCGGCAAAGCTCCGGCCTCGCTGCATATAGTTCTGAAACATGTCCATGCTGGCGCAGGCAGGTGATAGCAGCACGACGTCACCGCTAGCAGCCTGATCCATTGCCGCCGCTACGGCTTCCTCCATGCTGGAAGCCTCGCTCACAGCGGTGAACGCTTCGCCCAACGCGGAACGAATCAGCGGAGCATCCTGCCCGATCAACACTACAGCCTTAGCATGGCGCTTGATGGTTTGCGCCAGGGGGCTGAAATCCTGGCCTTTCCCAAGGCCTCCGGCAATCAGCACAACTGGCCGCCCCATACCCTCCAGCGCGGCCACTGTGGCACCCACATTAGTGCCCTTGCTGTCATTGACAAAGTCCACCCCCGACACGCTGCGCAGGAACTCACAGCGATGCGGCTCACCGCCGTAATCGCGTAAAGCGTGAAGCATAGGCGCGAGGCTGCAGCCTGCTGCTTGCAGCAAAGCCAGAGCGGCCTGAGCATTTAGAGCATTGTGGCGGCCCCGCAGACGCAAGGCTTCGGTCGGCATCAAACGCTGGGCAACCCCGGTTGGGCGCTGCGGTGCTTCCTTAAGTTTGCGCCGGGCCGCAGCAGACAGGGGCTCGGCTTCAGTTTGCGGCACGACGGACAGCCATTCAATGCCATGGCTTTCTTCCAGGCCAAAATCACCCTCGTACTCGGGCTGCCCGCGCCCGAAACTGCGCACATCCGAAAGTTGCAGGCCTTCAACCATTGCCATCACGAGCGCATCGTCGCGATTCACAACGCGCACCTGTGCATTGGCGAGCAAACGTGCTTTAGCGGCGGCATAGGCTTGCATGGAACCATGCCAGTCAAGATGATCCTGACTAAGGTTGAGCACCACTGCGGCGTCGCACTTGAGACGATGCGTGCTTTCCAGCTGGAAGCTCGAAAGCTCAAGCACCCAGAGATCGGGCAAAGCATCGTTGTCGAGTGCGTCCATCAGGGCGGTCAGGGCGGGCGGGCTAATATTGCCTGCTGCAACTGCTTGAAGCCCGCTAGCTTCGGCCAAGCGTCGGGCCAGAGCTGTGACCGTCGTTTTACCATTGGTGCCTGTCACTGCCAGCAACTTTGGCTGATAGCCCTGCTGGGCGAGGTCTTCCAAAGCAAGAGCAAAAAGCTGGATCTCGCCGATGACTTCCGCCCCCTGTGCACGCGCTTGTGCCAAAAATGCCGCCAAGGGTTCGTCAAACGGACACAGGCCCGGGCTGAGCACCACCCGCGTCACCCCTTGCAAGGTCGGGGCTGTCAGCGCCTCATCTCCCAGGCGGGTATCGGGCCGAACAGCCGCCTGCTCAAGCAGTTCATCCAGCCCCGACGGCGCAACGCGCGTGTCAGCAATACGCAGGGCAACATCATGCCTCAGGCACCAGCGTGCAGCGGCCAAGCCCGTCTCGCCCAACCCTAAAACCAGGGTCAGGCCGGCTTGCTGCAGAGAGGGAAAGGCCACGCTGTTCATCGTATTTTCAGAGACGCCAGACCGACCAGCACCAACATCATGGTGATGATCCAAAAACGCACCACGACCTGGGTTTCTTTCCAGCCCGTGACTTCAAAGTGGTGATGCAGCGGCGCCATCTTAAAGATCCGCCGCCCTTCTCCATATCTTTTCTTGGTGTACTTAAACCAAGCGACTTGCAACATCACCGACAGGGTTTCCACTACGAACACCCCGCCCATGATGAAGAGCACGATTTCCTGGCGGACAATCACAGCAATGGTGCCCAGTGCACCGCCCAATGCCAGCGCTCCCACGTCTCCCATGAAGACCTGCGCCGGGTAAGCGTTAAACCACAGAAACGCCAGGCCAGCTCCACCAATGGCAGCACACAGCACCATCAGCTCGCCCGCGCCGGGAATGTAGGGGAACAGCAGGTATTTGGAATAGTCCACCCGGCCCACGACGTAAGCAAAAATCCCCAGTGCGCTACCCACCATGACTGTCGGCATAATGGCCAAACCATCCAGGCCGTCTGTCAGGTTTACTGCATTGCTGGAGCCCACGATCACCAACCAAGTCAGCGCTGCGAAACCGAATACGCCCAACGGATAGCTGACTGATTTGAAAAACGGAACGATAAGATCGGCACGGGTCGGCAGCGGCAAAGTGAAGCCACTCAGCACCCAATCACGGAACAGCGGCCACAATTCGGCGCTGTCGGGAGCAGCTACCGCAAAAGTCAGGTAAACAGACGCTATCAAGCCAATAATCGCCTGATAGAAGAACTTGCGCCGTGAAGACATACCTTCCGGGTCACGGTTGACCACTTTCTTGTAATCGTCGGCCCACCCTATCCAACCAAAGCCAAACGTCACCAGCAGCACCACCCATACGAAACGGTTGGTCCAGTCTGCCCATAACAAGGTCGCCACGCCGATACTGATCAGAATCAGGGCGCCACCCATGGTGGGTGTGCCGGTTTTCTGTAAGTGGCTTTCGGGGCCGTAGGAGCGAACCGCCTGGCCAATTTTCAGCTCGGTCAGGCGGCGTATCACCCAGGGCCCGGCCAACAGGCCTATCAGCAAAGCGGTGGCACAAGCCAGCACTGCCCGCAGGGTGATGTATTCAAACACCCCGAAGGCTCTGATATGCTCATCTGAGAGCCAACGTGCCAGCTCAAGCAGCATGATTCCCTCCCGTCTGTCCGTTCTGGGCCGGGATAATTTCCTCTATGACTCTTTCCATTCGAGTACTGCGCGATCCTTTTACGAGGACATGCCCAGGCGGTTGATCGGCCAAAGCGGCGACCAAACTAGGAATGTCTTCAAACGACAAGGCGCCGTCCCCAAACGCGCGAGCAGCATGGGCGGCGTCATTGCCAAACGTGAAAAGCATGTCGATGCCGCGCTCCAGAGCGTAGGCGCCAACTTCGGCATGCATGGCTGGGCTGTTTGCGCCAATTTCACCCATCGTGCCAAGCACTAGGGTACGGCGCCCGGGCAGATCGGCCAGCACATCGATGGCCGCCCGCACGGAATCAGGGTTGGCATTGTAACTGTCATCAATGAGCTGATGGCCATCGGGCAGTGTATGCAATTGCATCCGTCCTGCCACAGGGTTAAATGCCTCAAGACCGCGAGCAATCGCTTCCAGAGGCGCCCCGGCGGCAACCGAACAAGCCGCCGCCGCGAGCGCATTGCGCAGGTTGTGTACACCCGCCATATTCAAGGTCACGGACACGGCCCCCAGAGGCGTGTGCAAGCGGAAAACCGTGCGAGTGGGCTCTGCGTGTATTTCGTCAGCATAAATCTGAAAATGCGATTCAAACCCAAAGCAGAGGCTGCGGGCATCGCCCGCCATGTCGCGCCACAGGTCGGTGTAAGTATCGTCGCCTGGGTAGACGGCCACGCCTTCACTGCCCAAGCCCTTTAATACCGTGCCATTTTCCTCGGCTACGGCATCGACGGTATGCATAAATTCCTGATGCTCGCGCTGGGCATTGTTGACCAGAGCGATAGTCGGATGCGCGATATCGGCTAACAGCGCAATTTCACCGGGATGATTCATACCCAGCTCAAAAACCGCAGCACGATGTGCGCGTGACAGGCGTAACACACTGAGCGGCACGCCTATGTCGTTATTCAGGTTCCCCTGGGTAGCCACCATGGAGCCTTCGCCCAGCCATGCCTTCAGAATGGCGGCAATCATCTCTTTGGTGGTGGTCTTGCCGTTGCTCCCTGTAACCGCAATCAGCGGCAGGTCAAACAAACGGCGCCAAGTGGAGGCAATGCGAATCAGCGCTTGCCGGGTATCACCCAGAACAAACTGAGGAACCCCCGCGCCGGGCACGGAATGAGCCACAATCGCCGCAATCGCTCCGCGGCCAGCGGCCCGCTCAACGTAATCATGCCCATCGAACCGCTCGCCACTGAGCGCCAGGAAAATCTGCCCCGGTGCAACGGTGCGACTGTCGGAAGTCAGCTTGGGGTAAGCACGCCATGTCAGGGCGAAACGCGCCCACTCACGGTCATCAAAGGGGCTGCGCACGCCACGCACTTCCTGGTAGGTCTCGTGACCTTTGCCCGCCAACAAGACGATATCCGTAGGCTGCGTGCACCACACTGCGGTCAGAATCGCTGCGGCTCGATCCAGCTCAACGAGAGGCTCGTGCTTCATACCCGACAGAATGGCTGCCGCGATTGCCTCAGGCTCTTCATCCCTGGGGTTATCGTTGGTAACAATGACCCGATCTGCCAGACGCTCTGCCACGCCCCCCATAAGGCTTCGCTTGCCGGGATCACGACTGCCACCGCAGCCGAATACGCAAACAATGCGCCCACCGCGGACCTCGGCCACGCTACGCAATGAGACAAGCGCACGTTCCAAGGCATCAGGAGTATGGGCGTAATCCACCACCACCATGGGGCCGTTGGCGGTGCCCGCCTCTGCCTCAACGATCTGTAAGCGGCCTTCGACCGGGCGCAATTCCGACATGATCCGTGCCGTGCGCGACAACGACCAGCCAAGTTCCTGCAAAACACCCGCCACCAGAAGCAGGTTGGACACATTGTGCAGGCCGATCAGGCGAGTCAGAACCTGTACGCTGCCTTCATCACGAGAAATATTGAAGATCAGGCCGTATGTACCGGCATGAATATCCAGCGCCCGGATGTCCGCTGAGGACTCCGACTCAATCGAATAGGACAAACAGCGACGGCCCGCAAGACGTGACAGCAAGTCAACACCCGCGCCATCGTCAGCGTTAACAATAGAAGTCTCCAGACCCGGCCAGTCAAACAGAGCAAACTTCGCATCCCGATAAGCACCTAGCGTACCGTGATAATCCAGATGGTCGTGCGTCAGATTGGTGAAAGCCGCAATCTTGATGTGCACAGCATCGAGCCGCCCCTGGGCCACCCCAATAGATGAAGCCTCTATCGCCACCACTTCTGCACCGGCTGCGCGCATTGCCGCCAGATGGCCATGCATAGACAACACATCGGGGGTGGTAAGCTCGCCACCCAGATTGCGGCCATCGGGCAAAGTGGCGCCCAACGTGCCAATGGTCCCGCACGGAACACCGTCGGCATTCAAAGCGGCGGCAATCCACTGTACGGTAGTGGTTTTGCCATTGGTGCCTGTCACTGCCACGACCGACAAGGCGTCCGAAGGGCAGCCATACCAGAGGTGGGCCGTCTCACCCATGAGAGAAACCAGGCCTTCGACTTCCAATACCGGCACAGCATCAGAGTTCTGTTTCAGGCCGTCGGGCGCCGGCGCCTGTACGACTAACGCGGCGGCGCCCGCGGCGATGGCGGCTTCAACGTGCTGCCGGCCATCGCCGGCAAAGCCCGGACATGCGAAGAACACATCTCCAGGTGTAATACGCCTTGAGTCCAGACGCAGCTGCGCCTGTTTCTGAACATGGCTTTGCAGCCATTTAATAATATCCTGGGCCTTCATTGCGCCACCTCTTTATTGGGTGCGATCGCTACCATGGAATCAATGGGAGCATCGGGCTGCACACCAAGGCGCCGCAAGCTGCTTTCCACTATATTCGCAAACACAGGTGCTGCCACCCTTCCCCCGTAATACGCTCCCGCTCGCGGCTCGTCGATGCTCACAGCCACTACGATGCGCGGATTCGACACCGGGGCGAAGCCTACAAAGGAGCTGCGGTAGTCCGTCTTACTGTATTTTCCGTTAACAATTTTGCGGGCTGTGCCGCTTTTGCCCGCCACACGATAACCCTGCACTTGGGCCAGCTTGGCGCCATCGGGGCCCGCTGCTGCTTCAAGAATCCCACGCACTTGCCGGGCCACCTGCGCACTGAAAATCTGCTTGCTAGTGGCCGCCCCCTCGCGCTTGAGCAGCGACAACGACACCATGTCGCCATCGCGGGCGAACACAGAGTAAGCCTGCGCCAGCTGCAATAACGACACTGAAAGACCATAACCATAGGACATGGTGGCTTGTTCAATAGGCCGCCAACGCTCCCAGGGGCGCAGCCGACCCGCAGCGACACCGGGGAAATTCGCTTCCGGCGCACGCCCGAACCCCAGCTCACTGAATGTTGTCCACATATCCTGCGCAGTCAAACGCTCGGAAATCATGGCCATGCCAATATTGCTGGAACGGCGCACGATATCTGCCACGTTCACCTGACCATTGCGACTGACATCAGAAATCGTCTCGCCATGGAAGCGATAGCGGCCATTGCCCGTATCGAACATCGTATTCATGGTGACTTTCCGGCTTTCCAGCGCCAGCGCCACCGTGAACGGTTTCATGGTCGAACCCGGCTCGAAAGTATCTACCATGACCCGGTTGCGCAGCGCCGGGCCCTTGCGCCCGCTACGGTCATTGGGGTCGTAAGAAGGCAAGTTCACTAGTGCCAGCACTTCCCCGGTCTGCACATCCAGCACCACACCCGCGGCGGCACTCGCCTTGTTCTCTTCCATGGCCTGCTTGAGTGCCGTATAGGTGTCGTACTGTAGACCCGCATCAATGGAAATATGCAGATCCTTGCCGTTTACGGGCGGGACAACCGCCTGCACGTCTTCGATCACCCGGCCCAGGCGATCCTTGATCACCCTGCGTGAACCTGCCTGCCCCGACAAGGCTTCGTTGAAAGCCAGCTCCACGCCTTCGAGGCCTTCGTCTTCAATGCTGGTGAACCCAAGCACGTGAGCCATCAGGCTGTTTTCCGGATAAAAACGCCGCATCTCACCCAACTGGTGAAAACCGGGCACGTTGAGCTTGCGAACCTGGTCGGCGATCTCCGGTGAAACCTGCCGTTTTATGTAGACAAACGTCCGTTTGGTATCCGCCACCCTGGCCTGAATGTCAGAGGCATTCATATCCAGCAGTTTGGCCAGTTCTGCCAACTGCGCCTCGCTCGCGGCACGTGTATCTTCAGGAATTGCCCAAATCGCGCGTGCAGGCACACTGGCAGCCAGCACCACAGAGCCGCTGCGGTCAAAGATCTTTCCGCGCGTGGCAGGCAGCACCAGAGTGCGCTCATAGCGGCGCTCACCTTGCGCCTGCAGGAATTCATCGTCCATGCCCTGCACATAAAGCGCCTTGGCAAACAGAGCGACGAATCCCAGCATCAATAGCAGGAAAACCAGCTTGGCCCGCCACATCGGCATCTGACGATCAAGCACCGGGCTATTGAAGAAGGGAATGCGCTTCATGGCCGCCCTCCTTGCTGTGTCACGGGGTGATCAAGATAAATGCTGCGATCGGGCGTCGCCGTGACCATACCCAAATCGCTGCGGGCGATGTGGTCAATACGGGCGTTGCGGGCCAGCTCAGCGCGCTCAAGCTGCAAGCGACGCCACTCGATATCGAGCTCGCGGCTACGATCTTCAAGCTGCTCGACAGCCACAAACAGTTGCCGCGACTGGTGCCGCGCGGTCACCAGGGAAATGGCGGAAACCATGAGTATGACGGCCAACACGATGCATAAACGCCCCATCAGCGCCGCCCTCCGCGAGTAGTGCGGCCGCCCATGGGCACCAACCGCATTGCTTTCACGAAAGAAGCGCCCTGGTCGGCTGGCAGGGGCGCAGAGGTGCGTTCAGCCACTCGCATCACAGCAGAACGCGCCCTGACGTTTTCAGCGGTTTCTGCCGCCGTGGGCACCACCTTGCCCAACGACCGCAACACCGGGGGCGGCATCTGGTCTTCCGGTATTGGTAAACGCGCCATTTCACTACCAGGACGGGCCGCCGCAGCAATACATTGCTTCACCATGCGGTCTTCCAAGGAATGGAAGCTGATGATAGCCAGACGGCCGCCGGGCGCAAGTACCTTTAGAGTTGCCGCGAGGGCGCGAGCGAGCTCCTGGAGTTCCTGGTTGATGTGAATCCGTATAGCTTGAAAGCTCCGTGTGGCCGGATGTTGACCTTTCTCGCGAGTGCGGACGGCGCCGGCGACGAGCTCGGCGAGTTGGAGCGTGGTGAGTAGCGGCCGGGATTCGCGGCCAGCAACAATCGCCTTTGCAATCTGGAAAGCAAACCGTTCTTCGCCATAAGTCGCTAAAACCTCCTTAATTTCTTCAAGACCAGCTTGCGCCAGCCATTGCGCAGCGGTAATACCGCTGCTCGTATCCATACGCATATCGAGCGGACCTTCCCTCATAAAGGAAAAGCCCCGTTGCGCGTCGTCTATCTGAGGGGAAGACACACCCAAGTCGAGGAGCACGCCATTCACGCGCTCGATGCCCAATGCTTCAAGATGTTGCGGCATATCGCCAAAACCGCCATGCACGACCCGCACGCGGGCATCTTCGTTACTCAAAGCGTTGGCAGCCTCAATGGCTTGTGGGTCTTTGTCGAATACCACCAACGTCGCCTCGGGGGCGAGCCGTTGCAGCAGGAAACGGCTGTGGCCGCCCCGGCCAAATGTGCCATCAACAAAAACGCCGCCCAGCGGCGGTGCACTATCCGGCGTCGCGGCAGCCGCCCGACGCTTGCCGAACGATGCGTTCAGCAAGGCGTCTACTGCGGGCTCCAACAGCACGGTACGGTGCACGAATTCCATAAGACTGCTCAGAAAGAAAATTGATCAAGGATGTCCGTCATGCCTTTGGCCAGATCTTCGGCCTCGCGGCGCTGCAAGGTGGCGGCATCCCAGAGCTCAAAATGACCGCCCATGCCTAGCAACATGACTTCTTTGCTAAGGCCGGCGGCGCTGCGTAGTTCGGGCGCAACCAACACACGCCCTGCTCCGTCGATATCGACGTCCTGAGCATTTCCCAACATGAGTCGCTGCAATACGCGCGCGCCCGCAGGCAGTCGCGCGATTTCTTCGCGTTTGATTTCCCACACCGGGCGGGGATACACCAACAGGCATCCGTCCGGGTGACGCGTCAGTGTCAGATGCCCCTCGCACTGGGCTGTCAGCGCGTCACGATGCCGGGTCGGTATGGTTACCCGACCCTTTGCATCCAACGAGAGAGCGCTGCTGCCCTGGAACAAGATGATATCCCCACTTTCATGCACTTTATCCTACTTTTCCCCACTCTACGGTAAGCCGGCAACCCGGTCAAGCGTCAGTAGCGATTTTTTTCAATGACAACAAGTACTTAGCGCTGATATCGCACAAGCACAAAAGAAAAAACCATTTGAAAATCAAGGGATTGGCGGCACAACTAAAAGCAGAACTTTAGATTGCGCCATGGAATGTCAAGAAAAGAGAGGAAATGTGAGGCGAGTCTGTAGGCCGGATTCTGTACACCGGATAGCCGGTGGGCAATCATTCATCTGGGCGCGCCATTACTGACGCGCTCGTGCCATCTACCCGCATGCTCGGGCGGGCCGCCCTGAAGGTTCCGAAGAACCCACGCATGCCTATTTGATGTTGCTCCGGATAGAGGTTGCCGCGTTTCACCCTACAGCGTCATGGTGACATGCCACCATGGAGTACGGAGATAGCCGTACCCGTGCCACTTAAGGCCCCCGCCGCAGACTCGTCTCTGTGGCCCTATTCCTCGGCTTGACGACGCTGACGCGCCGCGACGCCGGACGGCTGTTAGCCGCTACCCTGCCCTGCGGAGTCCGGACCTTCCTCGATGCTTGCGCACCGCGATTGCCCGACTCGCCCCACTTGGGTATTGTAACCTGCGACAATAGAACAACTTGTCGGGCAACCCGCTTTCATCGATATTTTTACAATGGCCGTATCCCTCATTACCCTGACCAATGCACAACTGGCCTTCGGGCACCATGCCCTGTTGGCCGGCACCGATCTCACCATTCAGCAAGGCGACCGCATCGGCCTCATTGGCCGCAACGGCGCCGGTAAGTCGTCGCTTCTCAAGGTTCTTGACGGCCGGATTGAACCGGACGACGGCGAGGTCATGCGGATAAGCGGCCTGACCGTGGCCACTGTCGAGCAAGAACCTAAACTCGACGACAACGCCACTGTGCTGGAATGGCTGTGCGGCAACTATATCGAACGTGAACACTGGCAACGCCCCGCCATTGCGGGGTCTTTAATCGATCAACTCGGCCTGCAACCCGACGCGCCCATTGCCGGCCTATCGGGCGGCACCCGCAAACGCGTAGCGCTCGCACGCGCTCTGGCCGACAGCCCTGATCTCCTACTACTGGACGAACCCACCAACCATCTGGATTTCGACGGCATTCTATGGCTGCAGAACATGTTGGTTGAGTCGCGCTGCGCGCTAGTCGTCATCACTCACGATCGGCGCTTTTTGGATGAAGTCGCAACCCGCATTGTTGAACTGGACCGTGGGCGGCTTTACAGCTTCCCAGGCAACTTCTCCCAATGGCAGGCGCGCAAGGCAGAAATGCTGGAAGCGGAGCAACAACAGGACGCCCGCTTCGATAAATTTCTGGCGCAGGAAGAGGTCTGGATACGCAAAGGCGTCGAAGCTCGCCGCACTCGTAATGAAGGGCGGGTACGACGCCTAGAACAACTGCGCCGCGAACGTGCTGAACGCCGCGAACGTGCCGGCAATGTACGCATGGCGGTGGCCGAAGGCGCTCGGTCAGGCAAACTGGTGGCCGAACTTGAAAACATCCACCACCAATATGGGGAACGGGTCATTGTTCGTGATTTTTCCACCACCATAATGCGCGGCGACCGTATCGGCCTTATCGGCCCCAATGGGGCCGGCAAAACCACCATGCTGCGCATTATCTTGGGAGAACTCCAACCCGATAGGGGTTCGGTGCGCCATGGCACCAACCTGACTGTGGGCTATTTCGACCAAATGCGCGCGAATCTGGATGAAAACGCCACCCTGGCCGAAACCATCAATCCAGGCAGTGAGTGGGTGGAGATAGGTAATCAGCGTAAGCATGTCATGAGCTATCTGGAAGATTTCCTGTTCGCGCCGGCACGCTCACAGTCGCCGGTTTCCAGCCTCTCCGGAGGGGAACGCGCCCGACTGGCTCTGGCCCGCATGTTCGCTCGCCCTACCAACGTGCTAGTACTCGACGAACCCACCAACGATCTGGATATCGAAACGCTTGAGTTACTGGAAGAACTGCTCCAAGACTACAGCGGAACCGTGCTCCTGGTCAGTCACGACCGTACTTTTCTCGATAACGTCGTCACCCAGACACTGGTCGCCGAAGGTGGCGGCGCTTGGCGTGAATACGTAGGTGGCTACGACGATTGGCTGGCCCAACGCGAAGAGCCGGCGCCAAAAGCCAAGGCAGAGACTGCCGCCCCGGCAGAAAAACCCAAACCTGCTGCACCGGCACGCCCTCGCGGGGGGCGGGGCAGCACACGCCTGACTAACTGGGAAGCCAAAGAGCTCGAAACCCTGCCCGATGCCATTGCTGAAGTGGAATCCCAACAAGAAGCGCTGACAGCCGAACTTTCCAACCCGGAACTCTACCAACAGAACCCGGAACGGGCCGGCCAGATCAATGCAGAGTTAGCAGCGCTCGAAGAAAAACTTGAAACGCTATTCGACCGCTGGGAAACGTTAGAAGCCAAACGCGCTGAATCCTGAACGCTTAAAGCCCCGGTGTGGTCACGGTGCGCTCATTGGCAACGGCGCACTCACACCGACTAGCCTTTAGGCCACCAAACTCCACTCTAGCGTCTCGCCTGCAGCGAGCGGCACAAGCTCGTGCTCACCCATGGGCAGCGTGGCCGGAATGGTAAAAGCGCGTCGTTCCAGCGTTAACGTGCCGGTATTGACGGGCAAACCATAAAACGCCGGGCCATTGAGGCTGGCGAATGCCTCCAGGCGATCAAGGCGGCCCGCACGGGAGAAAGCCGTCGCGTAGAGTTCCATTGCATGCAAGGCGGTGTAACAGCCCGCACATCCGCAAGCATGCTCTTTCAGGCCTCGCGGATGCGGCGCGCTATCAGTGCCCAGAAAAAAGCGGGGGGAATCGCTTGTTGCCGCCTGCACCAGCGCCTGCCGGTGTACTTCGCGCTTCAGAACCGGCAAACAATACCAGTGCGGCCTCAAGCCGCCCTGGAAAAGCGCGTTACGGTTGTACAGCAAGTGGTGCGCAGTGATAGTGGCCGCAATAGGCCCTTCCGCCTGGCTCACGTAGTCAACGCCATCCTTGGTGGTGAGGTGCTCGAAAACCACCTTCAGTTCAGGAAACTGCTGGCGCAGAGGAATCATCACCCGCTCAATAAAAACGGCTTCGCGATCAAAAAGGTCAATGTCCGGGTCGGTGACTTCACCATGCACCAGCAGCGGCATGCCAATTTCTTGCATGGCCTCAAGCGCAGCCGAACAGTGCTTGAGCAGGTCGGTCACCCCTGCATCGGAATTGGTGGTGGCGCCAGCCGGGTACAGTTTGACCGCATGAATGACCCCGGTGGAGTGCGCCATACGAATTTCTTCGGCAGAGGTATTGTCCGTCAGGTACAGCGTCATCAGAGGCGTGAACGAGTTGTCGCCCAGCCCTGCCTGAGAAACAGCCTCCAGAATGCGCTCGCGGTATTCCAATGCCTGCTCGCCCGTCGTAACCGGCGGCTGCAAATTCGGCATGACGATGGCGCGCTGGAACTGCCTGGCGGTATCGCCAACCACGGCGGCCAACGTTGGGCCGTCGCGCAGGTGCAAATGCCAGTCGTCAGGCCGGATAATGGTGAGGGTCTGGGGCGTTGCTTCGGACATATTCGTATCTACTCTTGGTTTTCACCGCTTGCGAGCGGCATACTGCGTTCCACCAGGCGCACCAACATGGCACAGCCGTGGGGAATGACATCATCATTGAAATCGAAAGCGGCATTATGCAGGACGCAGCCAGATTCCGCGCCGCCCTGCCCGAGCCGGAAAAACGCCCCAGGGCGCTGCTGCAGCATGTAGGAGAAATCCTCCGAACCCATTGACGGAGTCAGGTTATCCACCACATTCTCTTCGCCAAAAAGCTCTCTCGCAACATCCGCCACCCGTTGCGCATGGCTAGGCGTATTGATAGTGGCGGGGAACAAACGTTTGTAATTGAGCTCGATACGTGCTTGGAAAGCCGCGGCAATACCCGCAACAACCTCTTGCATGCGCGCAACGATTTTTTCCTGAATCACCGGGTTAAATGTTCTGACTGTCCCCACCATGCTGGCGGTATGGGGAATCACATTCATGGCTTCAAGATTACCTGCTTTGACTGCTGAGACCGTTAACACTGCCGCTTCCGGCCCCGGCACGTTGCGAGACACAATGGTCTGCAAAGCGGAGATCAGTTGTGCTGCGATAACGATAGGGTCATTGGTTTGATAAGCATGGGCGCCATGGCCTCCACGCCCTTCGATAAAAATCTCGAACGAATCTGCCGCCGCCATCATGGGCCCGTCATTGACGCCAATCACCCCGGGCGGCAGGCTGGGCCAGTTATGTAGCGCGTACACTGCATCGCAGTGAAAGCGCTCGAACAGCCCGTCTTCCAACATGGCCTGGGCCCCGCCAAGGCCTTCTTCTGCCGGTTGGAATATCAGCACAACCCGGCCATCAAAATTACGTGTTTCTGCCAAGTAACGGGCCACGCCCAGCATGATAGCGGTATGGCCGTCATGCCCGCAGGCATGCATAACGCCGTCTCGCTTCGATTTATATGGGCGGCTACCGCTTTCGTTGATGGGCAAGGCATCCATATCAGCGCGTAAACCAATCGAACGCCCGCTGGTATTGGCTTTGCCTGCCAATACACCCACCACTCCGGTGCGCCCTATGCCAGTATGAACTTCATAGCCCAGCGCCTTGAGCGTACGGGCCACCAGAGCAGATGTGCGGACTTCCTGGAAGCCCAGCTCGGGATGAGCGTGGATGTCGCGTCTGACGGCGGTAAGCTCGTCGTGGAACATGTTAATGGCTTGTAGTACATGTTGATACGACATTCTGGTGAAATCCCTGCACAATCTATGGATAAGAGCCGAACCCGTACATTAACATAGCGCGGCAGCACACCATTCGCCGCCTCGGGTCAACCCCCGTGGCGCAATCTACACAAGACGCTGGTGCTGCGGTTTCTCTCAAGTTATGCTGCACACCGTACATTCAACCAACAAATACCGTCAGGAGCCCAGTTCTATGGCAACATCCAAAAAAGCCGCTCGTAAACCCAACGCCGCATTCATGAAACCCCTCACCCCGAGCGCCACGCTGGCTGCCGTGATTGGCTCCGACCCACTGCCGCGCACTGAAGTCACCAAGAAGATCTGGGAATACATCAAGAAGCACGATCTGCAAGACCCCGCCAACCGTCGCAATATCAACGCTGACGACAAACTGCGCCCGCTGTTCGGCAAGGACCAGGTCTCCATGTTTGAGCTCACCAAACTGGTCAGCGCTCACCTGTCATAAGCGCCAGACTAAAAGGCCCTGGTGAAATAAACAGCCGGTACCGATTCGCGCATCGGCGTCGCCATGCGAATGTCTGCGCACAGGGACGTGGTCGCGACATCAAGGCTTTGCCATGGTCTTTAAGCCAAAAAAAACGCTGGTCTAATAACCAGCGTTTTTTTATTTACCCTAAGAATGAACGGACTCGCAAAGCCCGGCTTCAAGCGGCCTTAAAAATCGGCGTTAGGCGTGTTTCCTGCAAACAAGGCCAGCCACCCCTTGGCGATGCGATAAACGACCCATACCAGAGCAATAAGGCCGGTTATCCAGCCAATAAAGATAAATGTGCCCAGGGCGCTGAGCGCGAACCACAAAAGCCCCCACCAGAAGGTTTTCAATACCCAGTCAAAATGGGGGGCGTACAACGTGCCCGCTGCTTCGGAGCGCTTCAGATATGCCAGAACAATGGCTGCAATTGTTGCCACGCCAAAAAAACCAGCGCTGATCAGGCCCAGAGCGAAAAGGCCGTAAATCAGATGAGTGAGCCGACGCAAAGTGAGGCAATTATCGGGTTCTTGCTGCGGAAAAGCTTGTGACATGTAGGGGAGTCTCCGTGACATGAATGCGGTACGAATAGAACTTTCAAGTAGGCTCTTGTACCACAACGTTGTCATTTTATCTGATTCTGTTTCTCCAAAGCCAAAACCCCACCCGGTTGTTACCGGATGGGGTTTTGAGGGATAAGTGCCTGACGATGACCTACTTTCACAGACGTCCGTCCACTATCATCGGCGCAAAGGCGTTTCACGGTCCTGTTCGG
>NZ_JAZDRJ010000016.1:0-65332 GCF_047501535.1 Achromobacter sp. F4_2707 | reverse complement strand
CCGTGCAGCGCGAAATCGCTGAATATACGGGGGGTTCCGGTTTCCCCGTGGTGATTCGCCCCAGCTTTACGCTGGGCGGCACCGGGGGCGGCATCGCCTACAACAGCGAAGAATTCGAAACCATCTGTCGTCGAGGCCTGGAAGCCTCTCCCACCAATGAGCTCTTGATTGAGGAGTCGTTGCTGGGCTGGAAAGAATTTGAGATGGAAGTTGTGCGCGACCGCGCCGACAACTGCATTATTGTGTGCTCCATCGAAAACCTTGACCCCATGGGGGTGCACACGGGCGACTCCATTACGGTGGCGCCGGCTCAAACGCTGACCGACAAGGAATATCAGGTTTTGCGTGATGCATCGATTGCCGTGTTGCGTGAGATTGGCGTTGAAACGGGCGGCTCCAACGTTCAGTTTGCGATTAACCCGGAAAACGGTCGGCTGATTGTTATCGAGATGAACCCGCGTGTGTCGCGCTCGTCTGCGTTGGCTTCCAAAGCCACAGGCTTTCCCATCGCCAAGGTGGCCGCCCGGCTGTCGGTGGGTTACACGCTTGACGAGTTGCGCAACGAAATCACCGATGGCATCACTCCAGCATCTTTTGAGCCCACCATTGATTACGTTGTCACCAAGGTGCCGCGTTTCGCTTTTGAGAAATTCCCTCAGGCTGATTCACGCCTGACCACCCAGATGAAGTCGGTGGGCGAGGTGATGGCGATTGGTCGTAACTTTCAGGAATCATTCCAAAAAGCACTGCGTGGCCTGGAGGTGGGTGTAGATGGCCTGAACCAGATGACTACCGACCGCGAAAAGCTGCAGGTGGAACTGGGCGAGCCGGGCCCTGAGCGTATTTGGTATGTGGGCGACGCTTTCGCTCAAGGGTTTTCGCTGGAAGAGGTGCACCAGATCACCAAGATCGACCCCTGGTTTCTGGCGCAGATTAAGCAGATTGTCGATATTGAGCTGGAACTTGAGCAAAGGACGCTGGCGGAGCTGGACCACGACACCTTACGAGAGCTCAAACGACGCGGCTTTTCGGATCGCCGTTTGGCACACCTATTGGATACGTCCGAAGCGGAGGTGCGGAAACTCAGGCATCAACTGGGCATTCGCCCGGTTTATAAGCGGGTCGATACTTGCGCCGGTGAATATCCCACGACTACGGCCTACATGTATTCCACCTACGAGGAGGAATGCGAGGCTGCACCGACCGACAAGAAGAAAATCATTGTGCTGGGTGGTGGCCCCAACCGCATTGGCCAGGGTATTGAGTTTGACTACTGCTGCGTGCATGCGGCGCTGGCGTTAAGCGAAGATGGCTTTGAAACCATCATGGTCAACTGCAACCCGGAAACGGTTTCCACCGACTACGACACCTCCGACCGCCTGTACTTTGAGCCGCTGACGCTGGAAGATGTGCTGGAAATTGTGCACAAGGAAAAGCCGGTTGGCATGATTGTGCAGTATGGCGGGCAAACGCCGCTGAAGCTGGCGCGTGCGCTGGAAGCCAATGGGGTGCCCATTATTGGCACCAGCCCCGAATCCATTGATGTGGCCGAAGACCGCGAGCGCTTCCAGAAGCTGCTAAGCAAGTTGGGCCTGCGTCAGCCGCCCAACCGCACGGCACGCACCGAAGGCGAAGCCTTGGCGCTGGCCTCGGAAATTGGCTACCCGTTGGTGGTGCGCCCCAGCTATGTGCTGGGCGGGCGGGCCATGGAAATCGTTCACGAGCAGCAAGACCTGGAGCGCTATATGCGCGAGGCGGTGCGAGTCAGTAACGATTCCCCGGTGTTGTTGGATCACTTCCTGAACAACGCGACCGAAGTGGATGTGGACTGCATTTGCGACGGCGACGTGGTGTTTATCGGCGGAGTGATGGAACACATCGAGCAGGCGGGCGTGCACTCGGGCGACTCGGCCTGCAGCCTGCCGCCGTACTCGCTGTCGCAAGAGGTGATTGCAGAAATCAAGCGTCAGACCGCGCTGATGGCGCGTGCGCTAAACGTGAAGGGCTTGATGAACGTGCAGTTCGCCATTCAGGACGGCGACGTCTATGTGCTGGAAGTCAACCCACGCGCTTCGCGTACCGTGCCTTTTGTGTCTAAGGCCACCGGCCTGCAATTGGCCAAGATTGCCGCTCGCGTGATGGCCGGCAGCAGCCTGGAAGCGCAGGGCGTGAAAGATGAAATCGTGCCGGATTATTTCGCGGTGAAGGAAGCGGTTTTCCCCTTTGTGAAGTTCCCTGGGGTAGATACGATTCTTGGGCCGGAGATGAAGTCGACGGGTGAAGTCATGGGGGTGGGCCAGAGCTTTGGCGAAGCCTTTGTGAAGTCGCAGCTGGCTGCCAGCGTGCAGTTGCCGGATTCGGGCACAGCCTTCATCAGCGTGCGCGATCAAGATAAACCCCGTGCGGTGGAAGTGGCTCGCGGCCTGAACGCCTTGGGCTTCGAAATTGTGGCGACACGCGGTACGGCGGCTGCCATTGAAGCGGCGGGGCTGCCGGTGCAGGTGGTGAACAAGGTCACGGAAGGGCGCCCGCACATTGTGGATAAGGTCAAGAACGGCGAGATTGCGCTGGTAATCAACACCGTTGAAGAGCGGCGTAACGCCATCGCGGATTCCCGTACCATTCGCACTCAGGCGTTGGCGGCTCGTGTGACGTACTTCACCACGATTGCCGGTGCGCTGGCCGCAGTGGAGGGCCTGCAATACATCCGTAACGGCGGCGGCCTGCAAGTGTATTCCCTGCAGGCATTGACCGCCCGTCAGGGGAATGCAGCCGCCTGAACCCACGCGGGCGTGGTCCCACTTAAGGGCTTCCACCACTAAGGAACACATGTTTTTCGTAGTGGTGGAAGCCCTTTTTCATTTTCAGAGCTGATTGCCGTGCTGTGTAACGGTGCGGCTAACAAGGTTTGGCACCGTGATAGTGCATGAAGCACTTAGAGCTTTGGTTGCCCCCATCGACTGACATCCGGGCCGTACTTAGGGGGCGATCAGTCCTTAGCCCTTATTCTTTTTCTTCCAAAAAATTGGCATGGGTTTTGCGTTTTCCTGGTTGGATGATTCACAACACCCAAGGAGAAGCGCATGAAACTGATCGTGGCCATCATCAAGCCCTTCAAGCTTGATGAAGTCCGTGAAGCTCTTTCAGCTATCGGCATTCAAGGCATGACGCTAACGGAGGTCAAAGGTTTTGGCCGCCAGAAAGGGCATACCGAGTTGTACAGAGGCGCGGAATACACCGTTGACTTTCTACCCAAGATTCGTCTGGAGCTGGCGATAGGCGACGAGCTGGTCGAACAGGCCATCGAAGTGCTTTGCGCCGCGGCCCACACAGGGAAAATCGGTGACGGCAAGGTCTTTGTCACACCGCTCGAACAAGCCATACGCATCCGCACGGGTGAAGAAGGCGTCGACGCCCTTTGAGGCGACATGCATCAATCTGACATTTCTGGAGAAAGAATATGGATAAAGCGGACCTGGCATGGGTCAGCCTCTCGACGCTGCTCGTACTTTTGATGGTTGTACCTGGGCTCGCACTGTTCTATGGCGGCTTGGTGCGCGCCAAGAATGTGTTGTCGGTATTGCTGCAGGTGATCTCCACCTTCACGCTGGCGGTTGTCTTGTGGTTTATGTATGGCTACTCCTTGGCCTTCACGGAGGGGAATGCTTTTTTTGGCGGCTTCGAACGCATGATGTTCTCGGGTATGTTCGATCTGGCCAACGGCCAGTTCGCGGTGTCCGGCAGCATTCCTGAGCTGAGCTTCGCCGCTTTTCAAGCTACGTTCGCCGGCATCACTTGCGCTTTGGTCGTAGGCGGTTTTGCTGAGCGTATGCGTTACGGCGCTGTTCTGATCTTCACCTTTATCTGGATGACGCTGGCCTATGTGCCCATTGCGCACATGGTGTGGGCGGAAGGGGGGTGGCTGTTTGAACGCGGTGCGCTGGACTTCGCCGGGGGGACCGTGGTTCATATCAATGCGGGAGTGGCGGCCTTGGTAGGTGCGTGGGTAGTAGGCGCGCGTTTAGGCTATGGCAGGGAACCGATGCAACCGCACAACTTGTCTATGACCTTGACGGGCGCATCCCTACTGTGGGTAGGTTGGTTCGGCTTTAATGCTGGCTCTGCGCTAGCTGCCTCGCAAACGATGACACTGGCTTTTTTCAATACGCTGCTGGCAACCTGCGGGGCCGTGCTGTCGTGGCTGGTGGTGGAATGGAAGGTTAAAGGCCACCCCTCGTTGCTGGGAGCTAGTTCGGGGGCTGTCGCGGGGCTGGTGGGTGTGACGCCTGCCGCCGGCCTGGTCGGCCCGGGTGGGGCGCTGCTAATCGGGATTGTTGCCGGGGCAGCGTGCGTTTGGGGTGTGAGCGGTCTTAAAAGTTCACTGAAGGCCGATGACAGCCTGGATGTATTTGGCATCCATGGCGTAGGCGGTATTGTTGGAGCGATGTTGACCGGCGTATTCAATGCCCAGGCCTTTGGTGGCCCAGGCCTAGAAAGCCTGTCAGGTTTACCCTGGCAGCTCTGGGTTCAACTTGAAGGTATCTTGATTACCATTGCCTGGTCTGGTCTGGTTGCCTGGGGTGCCTATAAAGTGGCCGACAAGCTGTATGGCCTGCGGGTGTCTCCGGACGAAGAACGAGAAGGTCTGGACATTCATAGTCACGGCGAAACTGCCTACCACTTTTGAGTTTGATTTGAAATCAGCGCGAGGCGACGGCCCGATTCGGGGCCGCCGCCTCTTTTTACGGCCAAAGCCACTGCCCTTCATAGACACGGGTGGCGGAGCCTTCCATGAGAACAGGCGCATCGTTACCCTGCCAATCAATGTGAAGTTGCCCTCCACTCAGTTCGACTTGAACGGGGGGAGCCAGCAGGCCCAGACGCTGCCCAACCACGACGGCGGCGCAGGCGCCGGAACCACAAGCCATGGTTTCCCCTGTGCCGCGCTCGTACACGCGAAGTTTGATGTGATGGCGATTGATGACTTGCATGAAGCCGACGTTGACGCGTGCAGGAAAGAGCGGATGCGATTCCAGCAGAGGCCCCCATAAGGCAACGGGTGCGTGTTCAACATCTGCTACGCAAAGCACTGCGTGTGGGTTACCCATATTGACCACAGACAGGGATAGGGCCTGGTTGTCGACCTCTACGGTATACCGTAGGGCTGTTTTTTTGCTGACAAAGGGGATTTGCGCGGGTTCAAACTTTGGAACCCCCATATTGACACGCACTTGGTCGGTTGCTGTGATGCACAGCTCAATGATGCCTGCGCAGGTTTGCACACGAAGGAGGTCTTTGCTGCTTAGACCGTTCTCGCGGACATAGCGGGCAAAACAGCGGGCGCCGTTGCCGCATTGTTCTACTTCGGAGCCGTCGGCATTGAAAATACGATAACCAAAGTCCAAGCCCGGGTGGGGAGCAGGTTCAACAACCAGAAGCTGATCGAAGCCCACGCCAAAGTGGCGATCCGCCATGGCTCGGATATTTTCTGGCGTCAGCGTGAATGGGTGAAGCGTGGCGTCGATGACAACAAAGTCGTTACCCAGGCCGTGCATCTTGGTGAAGGGTAAGGGGGTATGAAGGCTGTAAGGGCGGCGGTGGGGCGCTATAGACATGAGAAGCTCGCGCAAGAGTGGGTTATGTCTGTAAAACCGTGTGGATGCGCTGCATAGCGGCTTCTACCTGAGCGGCACTGTTGAAGGCGCTGATGCGGACATGGCCTTGACCGCAACGGCCAAAGCCCACGCCCGGCGTGCAGACGACGCCGGATTCCTCCAGGAGCATGTCAAAAAACTCCCAGGCGTCTATGCCTGTGCGAACCCATATATAAGGTGAGTGATCGCCGCCGGTGCAGGGATAGCCAAGCGCCTGAAACACCTCGCGAATGCGTTGAGCGTTGGCCAGATACCCATCGCTCAGGGTACGCACTTGCTGTTGGCCTGAAAGGCTGTAGACGGCTTCTGCGGCCCGTTGCACTGGGTAAGAAACGCCGTTGAATTTTGTGGTTTGCCGCCGGCTCCACAACGTGTGCAGTGGAACAGGCTCGCCGTCATCGCCCCGCCCCATGCAGGTTTTCGGTATCACCGTGTAAGCACAGCGCAAGCCTGTAAAACCGGCTGTTTTGGAGTAGCTGCGAAACTCGATAGCGACTTCACGGGCGCCAGGAATTTCGAAGATGGAATGGGGTAGGGAATCGTCTCGAATGAATGCTTCGTAAGCTGCGTCAAACAGGATCAATACCTTATTGGCGGCAGCGTAATCGACCCATTGCTGGAGTTGGGGCCGGGTCAGTGTGGCGCCGGTAGGGTTGTTGGGCGAGCAGAGGTAAACGACATCCACCGGGGTGTCCGGTAGTTGCGGTGCGTAGCCTGTGGTGGCGGAGCACGGTAGATAAACCAGGTTCTGATAACGATCGTCTACCCAAGCGCCACACCGCCCGGCCATGACGTTGGTGTCTACATAGACTGGGTAGACCGGGTCGGAAATGGCTACGCGCACGTCTGCTGCGAACAGTTCTTGAATGTTAGCCACGTCGCATTTGGCCCCATCGCTGACGAACACCTCGTCGGCGCTGATTTCTGCACCGCGCTCCTGAAAGTCGTGCAAGGCAATGGCTTCGCGCAAGAAGTCATACCCTTGTTCGGGGCCATAGCCACGAAAGTGGCTGGTGGTAGCCATTTCGTCTACGGCTTTATGCAGGGCTTCGATGCAGGCCTGGGGTAACGGCTCAGTGACGTCACCGATACCGAGGCGGATGAGCTCCACATCGGGGCGACGCTGTTGAAATGCGTGCACGCGCCGTGCAATATCGGCAAACAGGTAATTGGCTTGCAGGTTAGCGTAATGAGGGTTGATTCGGATCATGCGTCAAAACTCCCAGAATCCATTAAAAACCTGTTTATGGCGCGTGCCGCCTGGCGACCCTCGTGAATGGCCCACACCACCAGGGATTGCCCACGACGCATGTCACCCGCAGTAAACACGCCTGCCACATTGGTGGCGTAAGCACTGTCGGCTTTGACGCTTACCCTGCCGTTGCAGGAGGCGTCGCGTACCACGCCAAAGCTTTCAAGCACACTGGCAACCGGCCCAACAAAGCCCATAGCCAGCAAGACCAGGTCGGCTTTCCAGATTTTTTCGGTATTCGGTATTTCAACGATTTGCCCTTGCCGTATTTCGACTTGGACGGTCTTGAGACCGGTGAGCTTGCCGTTATGGCCCAGGAAAGCCTTCGTCGCCACGGCGAACTCACGCTCGCAGCCTTCCTCATGGCTAGAAGAAGTCCGCAGCTTGTATGGCCAGTACGGCCAGGTAAGAGGCTTGTTTTCCTGAGCGGGCGGCATTGCCATCAGTTCAAACTGCACCACGCTGGCGGCGCCTTGTCGGTTGGCGGTGCCTACGCAGTCCGAACCCGTGTCGCCCCCACCAATCACGACAACGTGCAGGCCCTTGGCGTGGATTTGTCCTGGCATGGACACGCCTGCATTGACGCGGTTCTGTTGTGGCAGAAACTCCATTGCAAAATGCACGCCGTTAAGTTCGCGGCCAGGGATGGGGAGATCACGCGATTGTTCTGCCCCGCCGGTGAGAAGCACCGCATCAAACTCGCTCTGAAGCTGTTCTGCCGAAATGTGTTGCGTACTCCAGTTGGTGACACGACTGTGTTCCGGCCAATCACCCACAAGGGTGTTGGTGCGGATTTCCACCCCTTCCGCAGTGAGTTGCGCGACGCGACGGTCTATGTGCGATTTATCCAGCTTGAAGTCGGGAATTCCGAAACGCAGCAGTCCGCCTACTTTGTCGTTCTTCTCAAATACCGTCACTTGATGGCCCGCCCGCGCGAGTTGTTGTGCTGCAGCGAGTCCTGCGGGGCCGGAGCCAACGATCGCCACGCGTTTGCCCGTTTTGAATGTTGCCAGCTGGGGGTGCAGCCATCCTTCCGCATAGGCACGGTCGATAATGGCGTGCTCGATCGATTTGATGCCGACCGGCTGGCTGTTGATATTGAGGGTGCAGGCTGCCTCGCAGGGCGCGGGGCAGACCCGTCCGGTAAATTCTGGAAAATTGTTGGTGGAATGCAGCACATCGATGGCTGAGTGCCAATCATCGCGATACACCAAGTCATTGAAGTCGGGGATGATGTTGTTGAGCGGGCAGCCATGGCTGCAGAACGGCGTGCCGCAATCCATGCAGCGGGCGCTTTGCTGGTGCGCCTGATCACGATTCAAATCTGCCACAAACTCTCGGTAGTGCCGTACCCGCTTCTCGGCCGGTTCACTGTGGGGCTCAACACGTTCAAACTCTAAAAATCCAGTGGTTTTTCCCATAATGCTATCTCTCCGGGTTCGTCTCAGGCAGCGCGCAACGGTGGCATGGGCACAGGTTTTGATAGGAGGGGTGTCTGTTGCCGGCTTAGTGCGTGGCGGTATTCGTGCGGAAAAACCTTGATGAAACGTCCCCTCGTTTGCGGCCAGTTCTTCAATAGCGCTTGCGCACGCAAAGATCCTGTCCACTCGATATGTGCTTTAAGCAGACGTAGCAATAGGGCTTCGTCGGTCTGGCCGTTATGAAGCGGAATACCAGCGGCATGTTGTTCGCCGGTTTCAAGCACGGGGTCGAGTGCGACTTGTGCGGTGTTGCAGCGTTGAGTGAATTGACCGCCTTCGTCGTACACAAACGCAATGCCGCCAGACATGCCTGCAGCGAAGTTTCGGCCGGTCTGGCCTAAAACCAGCACTGTGCCGCCGGTCATGTACTCGCAGCCGTGGTCGCCGACCCCTTCAACGACCGCATCGGCGCCGGACAGCCGCACGGCAAACCGTTCACCTGCCACGCCGCAGAAAAAGGCTTCCCCCGCCGTGGCACCATAGAGAACGGTGTTGCCGACAATGATGTTGTCCAGTGCCTGACCTTTGAAGTCGGCGCTAGGGCGGATCACCAAGCGACCGCCGGATAAGCCTTTTCCAGCATAGTCATTGGCTTCACCCATAATACGAAAGGTGATGCCGCGCGTTAAGAAAGCGCCGAAGCTCTGGCCCCCGGTGCCGGTAAATTCAATGTGGACGCGGCCGTCTGCTAAGCCGCCAGGGAATTGGCGCGTAAGTGTGCCCGAGAGCATGGCACCCACACTGCGGTCTACGTTACGCGCGGTCGCATTCAAGACGACGCGCCCCCCCTTGATCAGTTCGGGGCGAACTCGTGCGAGCAGTTGCCTATCGAGCGCTTTTTCAAGGCCGTGCTCCTGGCTGTTCTGATGCCGACGCTCTACTTCCGCAGGGGCAGTCGGCAGGGCAAAGATGCGGCTGAAGTCCAGCCCTTTGGCTTTCCAGTGCTGGATGCCCTGGCGTGTATTGAGCAGGTCGGCGCGGCCTACCAGATCTTCTATGCGTCGAACACCCAGTTGCGCCATGATCTGGCGCGCTTCTTCTGCAATGAAAAAGAAAAAATTGATGACGTGCTCTGGTGTGCCGGTAAAACGTTGGCGCAATATGGGGTCCTGAGTGGCAATGCCTACCGGGCAGGTGTTGAGGTGGCATTTGCGCATCATGATGCAGCCCGAAGCAACCAGCGGCGCGGTGGCAAAGCCGAACTCATCAGCGCCCAGCATGGCTCCAATCACTACGTCGCGCCCGGTTTTCAACTGGCCATCCACTTGTAACCGCACGCGACCACGCAGGCGGTTGAGCACCAATGTTTGCTGGGTTTCAGCCAGCCCTAATTCCCAGGGAGAACCCGCATGTTTGATGGAGGACCATGGGGAAGCGCCCGTGCCGCCGTCGTGTCCGGCAATGACGATATGGTCGGCCTTGGCCTTGGCAACACCTGCCGCCACCGTTCCCACCCCAAATTCGGATACCAGTTTGACCGATACGTCAGCCTGCGGATTGACGTTTTTCAGATCGTGAATGAGCTGAGCGAGGTCTTCGATGGAATAGATGTCGTGGTGCGGCGGGGGCGAGATCAAACCGACGCCGGGCACCGAATGGCGCAGCTTGCCGATATAGTCAGAGACCTTTTCTCCCGGCAGTTGGCCGCCTTCTCCGGGCTTGGCGCCCTGAGCCATTTTGATCTGAATCTGATCGGCCGAGACCAAGTACTCCGTTGTGACACCAAAGCGCCCGGACGCGATTTGCTTGATTCGCGACCGTAGACTGTCACCCTTTTTCAAGCGGTAATCCACCCGCACTTCAGCCCCGAGTCGCTCACTGAGCATGACGCCTGGCTGGATGTGCTCGCCACGCATTTCATGTCGATAACGTGCGGGGTCTTCGCCACCTTCGCCTGTATTGCTTTTGCCCCCGATGCGATTCATGGCGATGGCCAGGTTGACATGCGCTTCGGTGGAGAGCGAGCCCAGTGACATGGCACCCGTGGCAAAACGTTTGACAATTTCGCTGGCGGGTTCCACTGCATCCAGGGGAATGGCGCGGGCAGGGTCCATGTTGAACTCGAACAAGCCGCGCAGCGTCATGTGCCGACGCGACTGATCATTAATGATCTGGGCGTATTCCTCAAAGGTTTTGTAGTTGTTAGAACGAGTACTGTGCTGCAGCTTGGCAATGGCGTCCGGCGTCCACATATGTTCTTCGCCATGCTGGCGCCAGGCGTATTCGCCTCCGGCATCGAGTCGGGGCGAAAGAGCGGGACCTTGAGAAAAAGCACGCTGATGATTGCGCAGTGCCTCTTCGGCCAGATCAAAAATACTCAGCCCACCCACTTGGCTGGGGGTGCCGGTAAAGTAGTTCTGAACCAGGTTGGCCTCCAAACCAATTGCTTCAAAAATCTGCGCGCCGCAGTACGACATATACGTACTGATGCCCATTTTTGACATGATTTTGGAGAGCCCTTTGCCGACGGCCTTAATGAAGTTCTGTGTGGCGTCTTCGGCATCCAACCCGAGCTGGGGAGCCATATTGCTCAGCGTTTCCAATGCCAGATAGGGGTGCATGGCCTCGGCACCATAGCCGGCAAGGACGGCAAAGTGATGAACTTCCCAGGCGCTTGCGGTTTCTACCACCAGACTCGTGGCGGTGCGCAGGCGGTTGCTCACCAGATGGTGATGGATTGCCGAGAGTGCCAGCAGAGCAGGGATGGCGACATGATCAGCGTCTGTTTTGCGATCCGTCAGAATCAATATATTGAATCCGGCTTGGGTCGCCTCTGCGGCTTTGGCACACAGCGCTTGCAAACGCGCTTCAATGCCGTCTCTACCCCAGGACACCGGGTAGGTGATATCAATTTCGGATGTGCGCAGTTTGTCGCCGGTGTGGGCGCCGATATGCCGCAAGCGGCGCATATCGCTGTCGTCGAGCACAGGCTGAGACACTTCCAGCCGGATGGCCGGGTTGAGGGTGTTGATGTCTAACAGATCGGGGCGGGGGCCGATAAAGGAGACCAACGACATCACCACTGCTTCACGGATCGGGTCGATAGGCGGGTTGGTGACCTGCGCAAACAGTTGGCGAAAATAGTTGTACAGCGGTTTGCTGCGATCTGACAGCACGGCTAAAGGTGCATCGTTACCCATTGAACCTAACCCTTCGCCCTGGCCCGCAGCCATGGGCGCGAGCAGCAGCTTCAGATCTTCCTGACTCATGCCGAAGGCTTGCTGACGTACGGTTAACGCGCTCGTGCTGGCGGTTGGCGATATCTCGTCACCAACAGATTTTTCGTCACCAACGGGAATGCCGGCAAGGCGGATCCGCACATTGTTTATCCATTGCCGGTAAGGGCGGGCGGCAGCGTACTTTGCCTTGATTTCCTCGTCTGGGATCAGGCGTCCCTGTTCGAGATCAATAAAAAACATGTGGCCCGGTTGCAGACGCCATTTGTGAACAATTCGTTTTTCATCAATTGGCAGTACGCCCGCTTCGGAGGCCAGCACTACCAGATCATCGTCGGTGACGATGAAGCGGGCCGGCCGCAGGCCGTTACGGTCGAGCGTTGCGCCGATCTGGCGACCGTCGGTGAAAACTATCGCTGCGGGGCCATCCCATGGCTCCAGCATGGCTGCGTGATATTCATAGAAGGCGCGACGCTGTTCGTCCATCAGGCTGTGTTGTTCCCACGCCTCGGGAATCATCATCATGGCCGCCTGCGCCAGCGGATAGCCGGCCATCACCAGCAGTTCGAGCGTGTTATCAAAAATGGCTGTGTCGGATTGCCCGTTCGAACTGATGGGATACAGCTTTTGAAGGTCATCGCTCAGTACGGGTGAGCGCATCATGCCTTCGCGTGCACGCATCCAGTTGTAGTTGCCTTTGACGGTGTTGATCTCGCCGTTGTGTGCAACCATGCGATATGGGTGTGCCAGCGGCCAGGAGGGAAAGGTGTTGGTAGAAAAGCGTTGATGAACCAGGGCTAACGCTGACTCAACACGTTCGTCTTGCAGATCCAGGTAGTACTTTCCGACTTGGTCGGCCAACAACAACCCCTTGTAAACCACGGTGCGGCACGACATGCTGGGTACGTAGTATTCGGCGCCGTGAGTGAGATTGAGTGCGCTGATTCGGGCTGAGGCCAGTTTGCGGATCACGTAAAGCTTGCGTTCCAATGCGTCGGGCACAAGAACATCGGCGCCACGACCGATGAAGATCTGTTTGATGACTGGCGCGCTGGCCACGACAGCGGGGGACAAGGGCAGGCTGTGATCGACCGGCACCTCACGCCAGCCGAGTACGTGCTGGCCCTCCATGCGCACGGCGCGTTCCAGCATCTCAATGCAGGCCTGGCGTGAGGCGGCCTCTCTGGGCAGGAAGATCATGCCCACACCGTAGTCGCCTGGTGCGGGGAGGTTAATACCTTGTAGAGCCATTTCGGCGCGATAAAACGCGTCAGGGATCTGAATGAGCAGGCCGGCTCCATCGCCAAGCAAGGGGTCGGCGCCGACTGCACCACGATGGTCGATACTTTTCAGAATCTTGAGACCCTGTTCGACAATCGCGTGACTTTTGTGGCCTTTGATATGCGCAACTAACCCCACGCCACAGGCATCGTGTTCAGCATGGGTATACAGGCCAGCACTGCCCGCCGCGGTGATTTCTTGCGAGGTAGCAGGCGTAAACCTTGCCTGTTGCTCAGAGAAGGGGGGTGTTTCAGCCGCGCGTTTCATAAGGGCACTCCGCTTTGAATGTGAATGATTCCAATGCAATGCCGACTGAAACGTTGTTGCGTAGTGGCCGGCAAGACGATTCAACGCAAAAGCTGTGCCAATATTTTTGGTCTGATAAGCGCTTGTTTCTTTGAGGGTTTTTAAAGGGGGCTTGGCTGAAGAGGCAGGGTGTGCGCCAAATTTGTGCGGCCGTCGCCCTAATACTGTGCGTCGGTGTACGAGATGAGGCTAGTTGCCGTCGTCATCACCGGCCATGGGTAGGTCCAGGTCCAGTTCCTGGATTTTGCGAGTCAGAGTGTTGCGCCCCCAACCCAGGAGTTTGGCTGCCTCTCTTCGATGTCCGGCAGTGTGCCGCAGTGCGGCCGAGATCATGATCCGCTCAAACGCGGGCAGCGCCTGCCCGAGCAAGTCCTGCTGGCCACTGGCCAGTGCCGTGGTTGTCCATTGCGCCAACTCGGATTCCCATGAAGGGGCATGGCCGGTGTCATGGCTTTTTTGGGTGAGCAGTTCAGGTGGCAGGTCATTGATCATGACCTCGCGGCTGGAGGACATGACGGTCAGCCAGCGGCAGACGTTCTCTAATTGACGAACATTACCAGGCCAGTCGAGTCGGGTGAGATATTCCTGCGTTTCGGGGAGCAGACGGCGCGGTTCGGTTTCAAAATCGCGTGCTGCTCTTTGCAGGAAAAATTGGGCCAAGCGTACGATATCTTCACGGCGCTCGCTGAGCTTGGGCAGATGAATACGAATGACGTTCAGCCGGTAGAATAAGTCTTCTCTAAAACGGCCTTGTTCCACCAAAGACTCCAGATCTTGATGGGTGGCGGCAATGATGCGTGCATCGGCCTGGATGCTGGTATGCCCGCCGACGCGATAGAAGCTGCCTTCCGACAGGACGCGCAATAAACGGGTTTGTGCGTCCATTGGCATGTCGCCGATTTCGTCGAGAAACAAGGTGCCGCCAGAGGCCTGTTCAAAGCGCCCTTTGCGCTGGGCATCCGCACCGGTGAATGTGCCTTTTTCGTGGCCAAACAGTTCGGACTCGATCAGATCACGTGGGATGGCTGCCATGTTAAGGGCCACAAAACGCCCGTTTTTACGGGGGCTGTGACGGTGCAGTGCTCGCGCCACCAGTTCTTTGCCGGTACCGGAGGCGCCGTTGATCAGCACGCTGACATTCGATTGCGATAACCTGCCAATCGTGCGGAAGACTTCCTGCATGGCTGGGGCTTCGCCAATCATGCCGTCTGCCTGAGCAATAGCCGGCTGTGTGGCGGTGTGTTGTGCGTGTTTCTGCCTCGCATGCGTCAAGGCCCGGCGCACAAGCGCGAGAGCTTCATCCACATCAAAGGGCTTGGGTAGATACTCAAATGCGCCGCCTTGGTAGGATTGCACAGCGCTATCCAGATCAGAATGTGCGGTCATGATAATGACTGGCACATGTGGGCAAGCCTGTTGCATATGCGCCAGCAGGTTCAACCCATCCTGACCGGGCATGCGGATGTCGCTGATAATGACGTCGGGCGCACCCCGAGCGGCAAGGTGAGCCAATGCGGCGTCGGCGGAGTCGAATGAAGTAATGTTGAGCGAAGCGTTTCGCAAGGTTTTTTCCAATACCCAACGGATGGATTTGTCGTCGTCGATGATCCAGATATGTTCATTCATGGGGCGTGAACTCCAGTGCCCGTTGCGCATTCTTCAGCGGGATTAAACGGAATGAGGACGCGGAATACGGTCAACCCGGGGCGACTGTCGCATTCGATCAAACCACCGTGTTGTTGCATGATGGATTGTGCAATAGGAAGGCCAAGCCCGGTGCCTTGAGATCGGCCGGTCACCATGGGGTAGAACACGGTTTCGCGCAGGTCTGGGTCTAGACCCGGGCCGTTGTCTTCCACCTCGACCACACACACTAATGGGTGCCGTTGTGAACCAATGACGCATTGGCGTCGGGCGCGGGAGCGCAGAACAATGTGTGGTGGGTGTGAAGCGGAAGGGTCGGTGCGTTCTCGCGTTTCCTGCAGAGATTGCGCGGCGTTACGCATGATGTTGAGTACGACTTGAATCAGTTGATCCATATCTCCGCAGATATCCGGCAGGCTGGGGTCGTAGTCACGCACAATTCGGATGGCAGGGCCCGTTTCGGCCTGCAAAACCCTGCGTACCCGCTCCAGTACCTGGTGGATATTGATACGTTTGAAATCAGGCGGTTTACGCGCTCCTAGCAGCCGGTCCGCCAGTGCACGCAGGCGATCAGCTTCGTTGATGATGACTTCTGTATATTCGCGTAGTTCTGTGCGATCCAGTTCGCGCGCCAGCAATTGTGCTGCACCACGAATGCCGCTAAGGGGGTTTTTAATTTCGTGCGCCATGCCGCGTACGACGGCGCGAGTGGCCTGGTTGGCGACAGACAGACTTCCTTCGCGACTCATCCGCAAGAGACGATCCAAGGGTTGGAATTCGATCAGTAATTGCGTGGCCGAAAGCGGCGTCACGCTATAGTCCACCATGGTGGAGTGAGCGGTTCCCGGTCGGTGGAGGCGGGCTTCGCGCTGGATATAGCGTTGCTGTGTGGTCAGCGTATGCTGCAGGCTGGCGGCATGCCATGTGGCATTGTCAAAGAAAACGCTGATGGGTTGCTGCTTAAGCTGCGTCAGGCTGGTAGCCAGCAATTGTTCGGCAGCCGGGTTGGCGTAGCGTACGCATAGCTGCTCATCCAGTACTAACACGGCAGTCGACAACGACTCCAGTACGCGCGCACGTAATGCGTCGGTTTTGGAAGAGGGTCGAGTTGCCGTGTTCACAGGCTTTCCCCATTACGCCAAGGGTCAGAGACTGTAATATAAATCGAATTCCACCGGGTGCACGGCTTGGCGCAGCCGCGTGACCTCTTTCATTTTGCACTCGATATAAGCCTCCAGCATATCTTCAGTAAAAACACCTCCCTCTAACAGAAAGTGTTTGTCAGCCATTAAGGCGTCGAGTGCCTGATCCAGGCTCTGCGCTACGGTGGGGATGTTCGCGGCTTCCTCCGGCGGCAGGTCATAGAGGTTTTTGCTCAAGGGGTCGCCAGGGTGGATCTTGTTGCGGATGCCATCCAGGCCTGCCATCAATAATGCAGAAAAACACAGGTAGGGGTTGGCCGTCGGGTCGGGAAAGCGGCACTCGATCCGGCGCGCCTTGGGGTGGGTCACCCAAGGGATACGGATGGAAGCCGAACGATTACTGGACGAATAGGCCAGCATGACGGGCGCCTCAAAGCCCGGCACCAGGCGCTTGTAGGAATTCGTTCCGGGATTGGTAATGGCGTTCAGAGCGCGGGCGTGCTTAATGATGCCGCCGATATAGAAGAGGGCCATTTCCGACAAATTGGCGGCGTGGTTCCCGGCAAAAAGGTTGACGCCATCTTTGAACAGCGATTGGTGCACATGCATGCCGGAGCCGTTGTCGCCTTCCAGCGGCTTGGGCATAAAGGTCGCGGTTTTGCCATTCAGGTGCGCCACATTATGAACGCAGTACTTAAGAATCTGCACCTCATCGGCCTTGTTAACCAAGGTATTGAAGGGCACCCCGATTTCGCATTGCCCGGCGTTGGCAACCTCGTGGTGATGAAGTTCGATTTCAAGCCCCATGGCCTGCATGGCCTTACACATTTCGGTGCGTAAGCCTTGCAAGGAGTCGACCGGAGGCACCGGGAAGTAGCCGCCTTTGACGCGCGGGCGGTGGCCAGAATTTTTGCCATCCATAGCTAATTCGGTGGCCCACGCTCCTTCGGCGGAATCAATCCGGTAACTGGCCTCCTGCATTTGAATTTTCCATTGCACGGAATCAAAGACGAAGAACTCCGGTTCAGGGCCGAAGTATGCCGTGTCGGCGATCATGGTGCTGCGCAGATAGGCTTCTGCGCGGTGTGCAATAGAACGAGGGTCCCGTTCATAACCTTGCAATGTGCTGGGTTCTAGCACATTGCAACGCACAATAACCGTGGACTCCTGGGCGAATGGGTCGATGGTCGCCGTTTGGTCGTCCGGCATGAGCACCATGTCAGAGGCTTCAATGCCCTTCCAACCGTGAACGGAGGAGCCGTCGAACATTTTGCCGTTTTCAAACGCATCGGCCTGCATGGCCTGCGAAGGAAACGTGACATGAAGCTCCTTACCCAGCGTATCGGTAAAGCGCAGGTCTACCCAGCGCGCGTCATATTGCTTGATTAGGGATTCGGTTTTGGACGACATAGATTTGCTTCCAGTATGAGTGGGAGGGGTGTGGCTTTTCGCACTTAACTGTTACGCAAAACATGTGCCATATTTTTTTGTGGGTCGTTGTGAATAACCGTGCTCTGTCCGCATGGATTGAATATGCAGTGCTAGCACATGCCAGGCTCATATTGGTGCGTTGCTGATGTGTTTTTGCACCAAATTGGGTCGTTGATCTGGAGATAAGGAACTTAGGTCGATGGCTGGGTTTCCCATCAATATTCCGGCAGAGATACTAAGGGCCATGCTGGCGAATGAGGAAGGGGCGAATCCCTACCGTCATGAGGGGTCAACTTTTCTTAACGATTGTTGTCACCCTCAATGGTTGTGGATCTGAATGGTATAGGGTATACCCTTGTTTATTGTTGTAACTATCTATTTATAAAAATGCTGTGTTCGCTAGAGCTGCAGCCCGGCTGCCGATGACACGCTAATCATCTGGCCACCATAGTGGCCGGAGGTGAATTATTGATTTCAGGCCGACCCGAGTAGGTTCTGTTTTGTCTGAGCCGTTGTTTTAATTTTTAGTGGTGGAACCCGGTTGTGATCGCGTACCCAGAGAAAAACAAAGAAAGTGATGCTGCTCATCTTCAACACTACTGCATTGCCATGCAGCCCATATGTGATGCGCAGTTAGAACATGTGGCGGATGAACTGCTTTACCGCGAGAGTGGCACGGCTACGTTTGTGAACGTGAGCGATGAGCAGGCGATGACCGCAACAGCTCGTGTCTGTCATATTGCGTTCTATGAAATAGGGCTGGACAAGTTGGTGGGGAATCGCCAGGTGTTTGTCAATGCTTCGGCGGATATGTTGTTGCGTTCGGATTTACTGCCGCCCAGCACTGGGCAGGTGGTCATTGAAGTGCTTGAGACAGTCACCGGCAGTACAGATGTACTTGAATCACTCAGGCAAATTCGAGCCCGGGGGTTTGAAGTGGCCTTGGATGATTTCATGCTAAATCAGGAAACCGCGCCGCTGCTGGATTTTGCCGACATTATTAAGGTCGATATGATGCAGCCTCTCGACGAAGAGGCGATTCGCCTTTACAAAAGCAAAGGGTTAAAGCTTTTAGCGGAAAAAGTCGAGGATATCGCTACGTTCGAGCGGCTGAGCGCGATGGGATTTGAGTTGTTCCAAGGGTATTTTTACGCCCGCCCGGAAACCTATGAGTCGCTATCTAATGCGCGTAGCAGTAATCATGCAGCGCTGCTGCGTCTGGTTACGGCTTTGAATCGGGGAGGCTCCGATTTCAGGGAAATTCAGAACATCATTGTTCAAGACCCGCAACTGACATTCTTGTTGTTGCGTTACGCTAATTCGGCCGCCTTCCCTTATCGTGGGAAGATTGAAACGGTTTTTCAAGTCTTGCTGGCCTTGGGCTTGAATCAGGTTCGTAATATCGCGATTACTTTGCTGATGGCCAATAACGGGCCTGCTAGTAAGTTGTTGCTCGCGCGAGCGCTATGCCGTGCCGACATGTGTGAGCGTCTGGCCAATGTCGCTATCAGTCATGTGGGGGAATCGGCCTTCCTGCTGGGGCTGCTTTCGATGATGGGCCCATTGCTGGGCAAGTCACCTCAAGACTTCATAAAAGAACTGGCGCTGTCGAATGAGCTCATGGTGGCGATTCTGAACAGGGAAGGGGAGCTGGGGCGTTTGCTTCAAGATATCGAGGCATTTGAAAATGCTCAGACAGGCGGCTGGACGCCGGACCGGGTAGAGTTCTTTAATCAAACCTGGATGCAAAGCCAAGTTCGGACAAATGAAATGCTGTCGCTCATTAAGGCGGCTTAAGGACAGCCGGGGCCTGGCTTTCAAAGTCGAAGTCGATAACCGGCTTTATGAATGGGGGGCGGTATCAGGCTTGCGAACCTCCAAGGGTATCGGCAATGGGCGGTGTTTGCACCAAGAATAGCGCCCGAGCATTGGCAGCGTTGATAGAATGTGGGGCTTCCCAGCATGTGGTGCTTATAGCTAGGGGTTGTAAGCTATAGCCAAATTTTGCGAAACCTCATGGTAAATTCTGCCGTCCGCTGCAGTGATCCTGCCGCTGTCTCCTATAGAGAGCCCCGTTTTGATCGTCCTGGAAAACCTGCGTAAAACGTATGTCAGCCCTGACCGTGTATCCCATGCGCTGGCGGGCGTGAGCCTGCGTATCGAGCGTGGTGAAATTTTCGGCATTATCGGGCGCTCTGGGGCGGGCAAGAGTACGCTGATCCGCATGCTCAATTTGCTGGAGCGGCCCACGGAAGGGCGGGTGCTGATTGATGGCCAAGACATCACGGCCTACGGAGAGGCCGAGCTGCGCAAGTTCAGGCAGTCTGTCGGCATGGTGTTCCAGCATTTCAATCTTCTGAACTCGCGTACTGTGCTGGACAATGTCTGCTTCCCCTTACGCCTGGCTGGTTTGAACCGGCGCCAGCAACGTGAACGAGCCGCCGAGGTGTTGGCGTTGGTGGGTTTATCGGAACACGCTGATAAATATCCACGCCAGTTGTCGGGCGGCCAACAACAGCGCGTAGGGATTGCCCGTGCGCTGGCCAGCAAACCACAATTGTTGTTGTGCGATGAAGCTACTTCGGCGCTGGATCCGGAAACTACACAATCCATTTTGCGCTTGCTGGTCGAGATCAATCGTGACCTCGGGCTGACCATCGTTCTGATCACCCACGGCATGGACGTCATTCGCACGGTTTGTGATCGCGTGGCCGTGATAGATGCGGGCCGGATTGTCGAATCGGGTGATGTCGTGGATGTCTTTTTGCATCCTCAGCATGAAGTGACCCAGTCCCTCTTGTCAGAAAGTGGCGTCGACGCCGAGGGCTGGCGTGACATGGCGCAAGGCATGGATGGCCGGCTGTTGCGCCTGAGTTTCCGGGGCGATGCCGCTTTGCAACCGTTACTCAGCCATGTCAGCCGCGATCTGGGAGTGGATCTCAGTATTTTGCAAGGCTCGGTGGGGCGCATCAAAGAAACCCCCTACGGCCAGTTGGTGGTGGCTGTGCAAGGCGAGCCTCACCTTGTCAGTCAACTGCCCCAAGTGTTGCGCACCCATGGCGTGGAATGCGAGGAACTGCAGCAATGAACTTTGGCAATATAGATTGGTTGCTGATTGGCGAAGCGACCGTTGATACTTTTCTGATGACAGGGTTTTCGCTGCTGTTCACTGTCATTATCGGCTTGCCGTTGGGGGTGGTGTTGTTCCTTGCCAGCGCTGGACAGATGTTGGCCAATGCGCCGGTTTACCAGACGTTGTCGTTCATTGTGAACGTGCTGCGTTCAGTGCCCTTCCTGATTCTTTTGATTGTGATGATTCCCCTGACTAGGGTGCTGGCCGGTACGTCTTTGGGCGTTGAGGGCGCAATTCCGCCTTTAGTGGCCAGTGCTGCTCCCTTCTTCGCGCGTCTGGTGGAAAACGTGCTGCGGGAACTGGACCCCGGTGTTTCGGAAGCCTGCCGCGCTATGGGAGCAAATTCCCGTGAAACCGTGTTGTTAGCTTTGCTGCCTGAAGCTATGACCGGCATTGTGGCGGCAATTATTGTCACTGCCATCGCATTGGTGGGGTATTCGGCCATGTCCGGCGTGATTGGCGGTGGCGGCCTGGGGGATCTCGCCCTGCGATTTGGATATCAGCGCTATCAAACCGATGTCATGATTGTGACTGTGGTGATTCTTGTCATCATGGTGCAGTTGCTGCAAGTGTTTGGCGACCGTCTGGTTGCCCGTTTGAATCGTAAATAAGTTTGTTTTTGGAGAAAAACCATGTTGTTCAAAACATTCGCCCCTGCCGCAACGCTTGCGTTGGCTGCTCTGTTTGCAACCTCCGCCGCCCAAGCTGAAAAGCTCAGTGTGGCTGCTACGCCCGTGCCTCACGCCGAGCTGTTGGAATTCGTTAAGCCCGTGCTGGCCAAAGAAGGCGTGGAACTTGATATCAAAGTGTTTACCGACTACGTGCAACCCAATGCACAAGTGGCAGATGGCCAGCTGGATGCCAACTTCTTCCAGCACAAGCCCTATCTGGATTCATATAACAGCGAGCGCAAGACCGACCTCGTATCGGTCGGGCTGGTTCACGTCGAGCCGTTCGGTGCGTATTCCAGCAAAATCAAAAGCATCGACGAGCTGAAGGACGGCGCTCAAGTGGCACTGCCGAATGACCCGTCCAACGGTGCGCGCGCCTTGTTGCTTTTACAGGCTCAGGGGCTGATCACGCTCAAGGACCCTAACAATATTCTGGCCACCGCTCGCGATATCGCTGAAAACCCCAAGAAGCTGCGTTTCCGTGAGCTGGAAGCCGCTACGCTGCCGCGCGTGTTGCCCGATGTGGACATTGCGTTGATCAACACCAACTACGCGCTGGAAGCAGGGTTGAATCCTGTTGATGACGCCCTGTTCCTGGAAGGCCAGGATTCGCCATATGCCAATCTGGTTGCCACGACTGCCGCCAAAAAAGATGATGCGGCGGTGCAAAAATTGGTGAAGGCGTTGCAGACCGACGAGGTGCGTGAGTTCATTCAGAAGCAGTACAAGGGTGCGATTGTTCCAGCCTTCTGAATCCAGAAATCTTGCTGAGTAAAAAAAGCGACTCTGCTTAGGCAAGAGTCGTTTTTTTTGTGGGATTCTCGGAGTGAACGGCAGGGATTAGCGGGGAACGCGAATGACGCGCATAGCGCTTACCCGGTCGGAACCTTCGGCGCGAATCTGGATGGTGACTTCGCGTGGGGTGAAGCCTTCCGGGACTTCCACTGTGCCTTGTAAGTGCGTGTAGCGCTCCAATGAAACAGGGAAGGGAGCCAGTTCTTCGTTGCCGTTACGGCCGTTGCTGTAGCGGCCTGCTGCCGTCAGAGTGACCTCGCCCTTGAAAGGCTGCGCCTTGTCGGCATCTTGCATCACCAGAATATGGTAGTCGAGCTGGCCGTCTGCAAAGTTGAATGAGACGGCACGGATGCCAGGGGAGGTGCCACGGGGGTCTTCCGGAGCGGTTTCAGTGAACAGGGCCACATCGGAGCTTAGGCGGTCGATCTCGGCCTGACGCTCATTCAGCGCTGCTTCTTGCGACTGAATGCGTGCGTGCGCTTCCTTGAGTTCCTGAGCGTGCTGGTTGAGCTGCGACTGCAGGCGCTGCTTATCCATGTTTGCACTGTTGAGATCGTAGTGCAGTTGTTCTGATTGCTCGACGGTCAGGCGGGTCGGGCCGTAGCTCTTTTGTAGAAACAGAAGGCCGCCTGCGCCCAGGACAATGCCGGTGAGCAACAAAACCAGCCACCTCGGAATGCCCCGACGTCGACGGGAGTGGCCGTAGGCGGTAGGTCTGAATGCTTGTCGCTTCGACGATCCGAACATGGTTTACCTTTTTATTCCTTTCACGTGCAAAAAATGGGCTGTGCGCCCAGCTGGCAGTTTAACAAGCCCGTATCCGGATCGGCCAGCTTTCACAATGTGAGTTGAGTGTCGAGGTGTTGCAGGCGTTCGGGTGTGCCGATGTCAAGCCATTGTCCAGTATGGCGGCTGCCAATCAAGCTTTTCTTTTGTATGGCTTCATGCAATACGGGAGCGAGGGGGGCGGGCGTATTGCCTGAGACAGTGGCAAAAAGCTCCGGCCGGTACACGCCAATGCCCGAGAAAGTCAGATTGTGCTGAGCAGCGTCACGCGCCCTGATGAACCCAGTGGCGTCCAGGCTGAAGTCGCCCAGGGTGTGGTGGGGCGGGTTATCAACCAATAGCAACCAAGCCAGAGCCTGCGTATCGCGTAGCTGGGCGGCTCGCTCGCCAGCCTGCCCGAAATCCCAATCACACCAGACGTCACCATTTACCACCAGAAAGGGCTCCGGCTCCAGGTGCGGTAGGGCGCGGGCGATGCCTCCTGCTGTTTCCAGTGCGGGGTCTTCGGGCGACCAGGTTAGCCTTGCGCCATAACGCTCGCCATTGCCCAGCGCTTCTTGGAGGCGGTGCCCTAACCAGGCGCAGTTGATAACAATGTCAGGCAGACCAGCGGCGACAAGTTTTTCGATATGCCAGACGATCAGCGGCTTACCGCCCACTTTAAGCAATGGTTTGGGAGTGTGATCGGTGAGCGGTCGCATGCGTTGGCCGCGCCCTGCTGCCAGAATCATGGCTTTCATGCAAAGCCCAGTGGGTTGACAGGTTGCACACCTTCCAGCCGATCCAGCAAGCGCATCAGTGGCCTGAAAGTGCCATAACGGCTCGCGACTTGGCGAACATAGTTGTTTACGCGGGGCAGGTGATCGAGATAATGATGCTTATTGTCGCGTAGTGAAAGCCGCACGAACACACCCAACACACGCAGATTGCGTTGCAGGCTCATCCATTCGTAGGCACGGTGGAAGGTGGCGAAGTCGTCGCCCACAGGCAGGCCGGCGTCGCGCGCCATTTCCCAGTAGCGAATTGCCCAGTCGAGCTGACGGTCTTCTTCCCACGTATGGCGAGCGTCAAAAGCCAGTGAGGCGATGTCGTAGGTGATGGGGCCTGCGACGGCATCCTGGAAGTCAATGATTCCAGGGGCGCCTCCGAGCGTTTCCGGCAACATGAGATTGGGCGAATGGTAATCGCGGTGTACCAGTACGGTGGGCTGCGCGGCATTGTCGGCGGTCAGCTTGGCAAAGACTTCAGCTAGCGCGGCGTCTTCGGCAGGTGTGAGCGTAGCGTTGAAATGCTTCTCCACATACCATTCACGGAATACGGAAAGCTCGTCCAGCAACCGCCGGCCATCGTATGCGGGAAGGTCGTTGCAGGGCGCTTTTTGCATGTGCACCAGGGCTTGCAGGGCCGGGCGGTACAAGCTGTGCAAGGTGGCTTCGTCGAGGTCTTGCTGTAAAGCTTGGTAAAAATTGCTGGCGCCCAAGTCGGACATCAGCAGAAAGCCTTGCTCAAGATTCTGCGCCAGAATGTGTGGCACACGCAGGCCCGCTGCGTTCAGGCGTTCGCCCACATGCAGAAAAGGGCGGCAATCTTCGCGCTCCGGCGGGGCATCCATAATGACGGCGGTACCTGTATTCAGGTCTATGCGAAAGTAGCGGCGAAAACTCGCATCGCTGGACGCCGGGCGCAAGCTATCGGCGGACACGCCGAGTTCGGCGGGCAGGGTGGCAAGCCAGGCGCGCAGCAGGGCCAAGCGGTCATCTGTTTGAAGGGAGATTCGGGATTCCATAATTTGCGGCATTCTCTCACTATAATACCGGCTCGCCTGAGTTTTCTGAAGCGTAGGAACATCGCTTCAAGGCGGGGCGGCGGAGCCAAAATATAATCGGTTTTTTTAAGGACGAAACATTCGTGCGTTCGGTCTGGGGGTCAATACTCATTGCATACGGGTGCGGGCAGGCTGCGGTGGCGGCCCCTGCACAGGTAGAGGCTATCAAGGCGCAGATAGGCACGGATTTACAGGTGTCCTCCAAGCTTCGAACCCATGTGCTCGAAGAAGACCAGATGTCGGCGTTCCTGATTGCTGACGATATCCAATCGGATGAAGATGGCACGGTGGTATTGACCGGTAATGCGGAAGTCCGCCGTATCGATTCCGTGGTTAAGGGCGATCGTATTGACTACCATCGTTCCACCGGGCAGCTCAAGGTGCGTGGCAATGGGCTCATCATGCGCGAAGCCAGCATTGTGAAGGCGCCGGGCTTCGATTACAACATTGATGCTGAAACCGGTGAAATCACCGAGCCGGATTTCTGGCTGGGCGCGACGGGCGGCGCAGGGCAGGCGGAAAGTGCTGATATTTTCAGCACCAACCATATGAGGCTGAACCGGGTCACCTATAGCGGTTGCCCGTGCCCAGACCCGGCTTGGTATATCAAATCTCGCCAAGTTGACCTGCGCTTCGAGGAAAACGAGGGCGTAGCCCGCCATGGCACGTTGTATTTCAAGAATGTGCCGATTCTCTATTCGCCTTACCTGACCTTTCCCATACGCAAGGAACGCAAGTCGGGCTTTCTGATGCCCACTTATGGTACGTCCACAGCGGGCGGTATGGAATTTTCAGTTCCCTATTATTTCAACCTGGCGCCTAACTACGACCTTACGCTGACGCCACGCATCATGGCCAAGCGTGGCCTGCAGCTCGGTAGCGAGTTCCGCTATCTGGGCCACACGTACAGTGGCACGCTGGAAGGCACGTACCTGAACAGTGACCGCGAATCGGATCGCGATCGCTGGTATTACGGGGTTAAGCACAGCCAGGCGTTGGTCGGGGGCTTGCGTGCAAATATCGACGTACGCAAGGTGTCTGACGATGACTACTTCCGCGATTTTTCTGCGTTTGGTCTGAACGAGGCCTCGACTTCATGGTTGGCTAGTTCTGCCAGCTTGTCCTGGGCAGGCTCGCCATATGTCAGCGGCTCGTTGTCCGTGCATAAGTATCAGACTTTGCAGGATCGTAATACCGACAATTATCTGCAACCCCAGTACGATAAGCTGCCCGAACTCCATATCAGGGCGGCTCGTTATGATTGGGGCGGCTTTGACGTGGTTTCGGAAAACTACGCTACACGTTTTTCCATGCCGTTCTATTCGGGCACGTTGTCGGCTTTCGATGAGTACCGCGACATTCGCATCGCCCCCGATGGCGACCGCTTTAGCTCCTACACCTCTGTGGCCTACCCCATTGTGCGCGCGGGTTGGTATTTGACGCCCAAGGCCGGTCTGCATTTAAGCCAGTACAACATCGACTGGTATGCGGATGAACTGACTCGCTACCGGGGCCGCGATAAAACTCACTCACGTTCTGTGCCCATTCTGTCCATTGACTCAGGCATGACCTTCGAGCGCGATGCGACTTTGTTCGGCAATGCGGCCATTCAGACGCTAGAGCCGCGTCTGTACTACTTGTACGTGCCGTATCGCGATCAGTCGCAGCTTCCCATCTTTGATACGGCCTATTCCGACTTCAGTTTCAGCCAAGCCTTTAGTGAAAATATTTTCAGTGGCGGATGGGATCGTATTGCCGACGCCAATCAGCTTACTATTGGCCTGACCTCGCGCTGGCTGGATGCCGACACCGGCTTTGAACGCTTGTCGCTATCGGTTGCGCAACGGCGCTCCTTCAAGGATCAGCGTGTCACACTGGAACCGGGAGATACACCCCGTATCCGCAGTAAATCCGACTACCTCGTGGGGGCTCAGGCGGCGCTTACGGATAAGCTCAGCGTGCGCTTTGATGGTCAGTTCAACCCGGATTTCAACGAACGCAACCGTTTATCTACGGGTGTGCGCTGGGAGCCCAAGCGCTTGGCCAGCGTATCAGCCTGGTATCGTTATCAGCGCGACCCGCGTCAGATCAGGGATCAAGATTACAAAGTGCTGCCAGAAGACGACCAAGGCCGCGAACAGGTTACGCTGGCAGGCCAGTGGCCGCTGAACAATCAGTGGTATGCCCTGGGGCGTTATGATTACTCGCTGAAAGAAAGTCGTTCCACGCAGTCCATCCTGGGGCTTGAGTACAAGGGCAATTGCTGCTGGTCGGCCCGGGTGGTCTTACAGCGTTATGCGGTGGCGCGTCAAGAAGCGAATACCGCAGTATTTTTCCAGCTTGAACTATCCGGCCTGGGCGGCATCGGGTCTGACCCCATGAGCTTGGTTCGTGAACGGGTCGTCGGATACCAGGATATCAATACACCCATACCAGAGAAAACCGTTTTCGAGAGGTATCAATGATGCGCAGTGTGCATGCCCGGCGCCGCTTGACCATTTTGCTGATGTCCGTGATGGGCGCCAGCTTGGCATCCGCCAGTCTTGCCGCCACCCCGGCGGTTGAGGCGTCTTCGCCGCCTGCGGCGTCATCCCAGCAATTTGTCGATGGCATTGCCGCTGTGGTTAACAAGCAGGTTATTACGCTTAAGCAGGTCAATACCGAAGTGGCCGATGTCGCGCAAAATTTGCGGGCGCAGGGTATTCCGGTTCCCGAGCGCTCAGTGCTGCAGCGCCAGGTCTTACAGCGCATGATCATCGAAGAGCTGCAAAGTCAGGAAGCCCGGCGTCTGGGCATCCGGGTGACAGATGCTCAAGTGCAGCGGGGAATAGAAACGATTGCCGAGCGCAATAATATTTCGCCCGACGAACTGCGCAAAGCGATTGAAGAAAATATGCCCTGGGAGCGTTACCTCGACGGTTTACGCAAGGAGATCAGCTTCGACCTCTTGCGTCAGCGCCAAGTCGACTCCACCATCAGTATCAGCGATGCCGAAGTCGATGCCTTCTTGCGTAATCAAGGGCGTGCGCTGCGTGTGCCAGGTTCATCGGCACCTGTTTCGGCGCCGCCACAACAGCAGACAGAACCGCGCATACTGGGGCTGGCGCAGATTCTCGTGGCCGTGCCCGAGCAGGCCAGTTCGGCGGAAGTTAACCAATTGCAGAATCGGGCTGAGCAATTATTGGCTCAGGTGCAGGCGGGCGCAGATTTTGCCGGCTTGGCCGCTTCTTCTTCTGATGGGCCACAGGCGCTTGAAGGCGGCGTATTGGGCGTGCGGCCGGTAGAAGGCTGGCCTGATCTTTTCATCGAAGCGACAAAAGGCCTGAAAGCAGGGCAGGTGTCGCGGGTGTTCCGCAGCGGCCAAGGCTTTCACATTCTCAAGGTCCTTACCCGGGGCGAGGAGTCACGCTCCGCGCAGGCGCAGCCGCAGCAGGACTTTTCCATGGCAGGCCAGTCGCAGATTGAGCAAGGCCCCATGATTGTCACGCAAACACGCGCGCGGCATATTCTGGTTCGCACCAATCAGATCACATCCGATGAGCAGGCCGAGCAGCGTTTGCGCCAGTTGCGCGATCGGTTGCTAGCCGGCGAGTCTTTCCAGGAACTGGCGCGCCGTCACTCTGATGACGCCACCGCTCCTCAAGGCGGCGATCTTGGTTGGCTCTCGCCGGGCGAAACCGTCCCCGCTTTTGAGCAGACCATGAATTCTCTGCAGCCCGGCGAAATCAGCAAGCCGTTCAAATCGCCGTTTGGTTGGCATATTGTCGAAGTGCTGGAACGCCGCAACCAAGATATGGGGCAGGAATATCAGCGTATGCAGGCCCGCCAGATTCTCTTCCAGCGGCGCATTGAGCCGGCGGTCGACCAGTGGCTGAACGAACTGTACGGCGAAGCCTATGTGGATAATCGGCTCGACCCGCAATCCAATCGCAATGCGCAGCGCCGATAAGCATGGCCCATCAGGCACGTAAACGCTTTGGGCAGCATTTTCTGGTCGATGCCGGTGTCATCGATCAGATTGTGCGCGCCATCCACCCTAGGGCTGACGATTCCATGGTGGAGATCGGGCCAGGTCTGTCGGCGCTGACTGCGCCGTTGCTGGAATCAGTCGAGCATCTCACTGTGGTTGAGCTTGACCGCGATCTGGCCGCACGTCTACGCAACACCTGGGCGGCCAGCCGCCTGACCGTCGTTGAGGCCGACGCTTTGACAGTGGATTTTTCCACGCTGGGGGCGTCGCTACGCATTGTCGGCAATCTGCCTTACAACATATCCAGCCCATTGCTGTTCCATTTGGCGGAATACGCGGATCAAGTGCTCGACCAGCACTTCATGCTGCAACGCGAAGTCATTGACCGCATGGTGGCAGAGCCGGGTAGCAGCGATTACGGGCGTCTGTCCATCATGCTGCAAGCCCGATACGCCATGGAAAAACTTTTCGATGTCGCACCGGATGCCTTTGACCCGCCGCCTAAGGTGGTGTCGTCAGTGGTGCGCATGATTCCCTTGCCGGACGAACGCCCACGCCCGCGCAGTGAGGCCGCCTTCGCTCAGGTTGTGGCACAGGCGTTCTCGCAGCGCCGCAAAATGTTGCGCCGCGTGCTGGCCGATTGGGCTGCCGATATCGACTGGGACGCCCTGGGCATCGCCCCCACCGACCGAGCCGAAGCCGTCAGCCCGGCGCAGTTTATGGCTTTATCAGACCAGTTGGTCGACGCCGGTCGTCTCAAGTAAAAAACCAATAGCACACGGCGATAGACGCCAGAACGCCAGCCAGGTCGGAAAGCAGAGCGCAGCCTATGGTGTGGCGTACGCGCTGTATGCCCACAGCACCGAAATACACTGCCACCACGTAGAAAGTGGTTTCCGTGCTGCCTTGCATGGTGGCTGCCAACAGGGCAGGGAAACTGTCCACGCCGAAGTGTTGCATGGTCTCAATCAGCATGGCGCGCGCCGCGCTGCCTGAAAACGGCTTAACCAAAGCGGTGGGTAACGCATCGATAAAGCGGGCGTCCAACCCCACCCACAACGTCGCTTCGCGGATACCGGTCAGCAGCATATCGAGTACGCCCGATGCACGTAACACACCCACAGCGCAAAGCATGGCCACTAGGTAGGGCAGCAAGTTTTTCGAGACATCGAAGCCATCTTTGGCGCCTTCTACAAAGCTCTCGTATACCGGTACTTTCTTGATTGCCCCGCACACCAAAAACAGCACGATGATGGATATCAACACCAGATTACCCAGCAGGCTGGATGTCGCACTGATGGCGGCGGCACCCATGCCTGCCAGCAGGGCCATTAGCCCGCCGATTAACAGGGCCGTGCCTGCCAGCCACAGCAGCACGACGGGATCGTGCAGGCGCAGCCGCTGCATGAAGGCCACCGACAGCAGGGCAGCAAGGGTGGAGGCGCTGGTCGCCAACAGAATAGGCAGAAATACCAGGGCCGGTTCGGCAGCACCTTGTTGGGCCCGGTACATGAAAATCGTAACGGGTAGCAGAGTGAGTGAAGATGCGTTCAGCACCAGAAACAGGATTTGCGCGTTGGTGGCAGTACGTGGTTCGGGGTTGAGGCTTTGCAGCGCATGCATGGCGCGCAGCCCGATGGGAGTGGCGGCGTTATCCAGCCCCAGGCCGTTAGCGGCGAAATTCATGGTGATGAGCCCCAGCGCGGGGTGGCCGGGAGGCACTTCCGGCATCAGTCGATGAAATAGTGGGGCTAGCAAGCGCGCCAGCCCTTGCACCAGGCCGGCCGCTTCAGCGATACGCAGAAAGCCCATCCAGAGCGTCAAGGTGCCAAACAGCAGCACCATGATCTCCACTGACAGGCCGGCCATCTCGAACAGGGCGGCGACAATGCGGGAGAAAACGTCGGGATCGTGCAACACCAGCCACTGGAAGAGCGCAGCGACCATGGAGACGATGAAAAAGGCGAGCCAGAGCGTGTTGAGCATAAGCCATAATAGTGACACGAACTACGCGCTGCTTGTGATATCAGCAACAAGCCGCAGGCGCGTGAGCATCATACTTTAGGAGTGAGAGCATGGACTGGAATGCGTGGCGGCGTCGTTGGCTGACGGAGCCTTTGTACCGGCGCGTGCGCAACAGTGTGGCGCCGCTTAGACAAATTCAGCACCATGTGCTGGCGTCCGGCGATGCTTGGTGGGAAGCTCAGTTGTTGTCGGGGCGGCCCGATTGGGGCGCTTTGACTTACGTGCGTCCGGCCGTGCTGTCTGTCAAGGAAACAGAATTTCTTGATGGCGCTGTGGCGCGCTTGTGCGATCGCCTTGAGCAGGCTGCCAATCAGGATGAAAAGCTGTCTGGCGCTGCTTTATGGGACATGCTCAAGGCAGAGCGCTTTGAAGGGATGGCGGTACCGGTTGAATACGGCGGGCACGGTTTGAGCGCTTGGGCGCAGTCCGAGGTATTGCGCCGAGTGGCGCTGCGGTCGGTTTCCACGGCCTATGTGCTGGCCGCCCGCTTTGTGTTCGGCCCGGCAGCGTTGTTGCGGGTGGCTGCGACATCCGAGCAGCGTGAACAGTGGCTGCCCCGATTGGCGGAGGGGGGCGCGGGTGCCGCCATCGCATCTTTTGTGGTGGAAAACGATATTGTGCCCATCCAGGCAACGGGCGTTGTGCTGCGTCGTGACGATGACGGCGATACCGTATTGCGGCTCAATTGGAGAGGGGCGCGATACGCGCCCGGGCCGCGGCCGGAGCTGCTGGTGCTGCCCTTTCGTCTGCATGACCCTGACGGCTTGTTGGGCTCGGCGGGTGAGCGCGGTGTATGCGTCGCTCTGGTTGATACCCGCGCCGTCGGGGTCATGCACCACCAGTCAGACGGCTGTATGGGGCGGCTTGCCGGCCGTGCCGGTAATCAGCGCGCCGATGGCCTGATATCTGAAACGGGACGCGGCGGCTCATTTGACGGGCGTGATGTGCAACTGCCCTTGTCGGTCTTGTTGGGGCAGCCTGATGCCGTTGAGCAGGGGCTGCCGGCATTGCTGGCAGCGCAATCGGTTGCCAAAGGGATTGCCATGCCCGCCTTGTCTGCTGCGGCGGTTTCCTTGGCGGCCCATGCATCCAGCGCTGTTCTGAAGCTGCAGGGCGATGGCACAGGCTGTGAAATGCTGGGAGCCCGAGGCAGGGTGGGGCGGCTGGCAGCCATTACCTACCGCGTTGAGGCGGGGCGGCGCTTTCTGTGCGCCGGCCTGGATCTCGGCTATCGGCCCATGCTGGCTGCCGCGTTATTCGATATCAGCATCTTCGAGGATGTGCGCAGCGCCATGGGCGATAGCATGGATTTGCTCGGCGGCGCAGGGCCTTCACTGGCGCTAGCAGAATGGCAGGAAAGCCTGCACGAGCTGTTGCCTTCGCTATTCGGCTTGGACGCGCTGGCAGCACAGGCCCGCCATACGAGGGTGCTGGCTTTGGGCATGCTGCGTGTCCACCCTTATCTCACCAAGGAACTAGAAGCGCTTGAGCTGCCTGACACCGATGCCGGGTGTGCGGCCTTTGACCGTTTGGTCTGGAAACACGCAGCTCTGGCTTGCGGCACATTGCTGCGCGCCACGGGCCGTGCCTGGACGGGGGGCCGCCTGTCGCCCACGCCTCGTTTGCTCGGGCCTGTCGCGCATCACCATCGGCGCGTCAACCGCTATGCCGCGGCGTTAGCCGTATTGGTCGAGGCCTTGCAACCAGGGGTCAGGCCAATACAGGCGAGCAATGAACCGGGCTTGGAGCGTCTGCTGCGCGTGCTGGCATTGTTGATGTCTTTATGTGCGGTGCTCAAGCGTTGGCAGGAAGACGGGCGTCACGAGGCCGATCTTCCTTTGGTGGAATGGTGTGCGGCGGATACGTACCAGGCTATTGATGTGCTGCTGGCCGGGGTGCTGAAAAACTTTAAGGTGCCGGTGGCTGGTGCCGTGCTCAAGGGGCTGTTACTGCCGCCCGGCATGCGGGCAGCCGCCCCCGATGATGCAGCCACCCTGGCATGTGCCGAAGGGCTGCTCACGCCTTCTGACACCCGTGAACGCTTGGTAGGAACCGTCTGGGCTAATCATGGCCTGCGTCATCTCGGTGCGCTTGAGAAAGCTTACGATTGTGTGGTGAATGTTCATGATCTGCGCGAACAGATCAAGCAGTCGGGTGTGAGTGACTGGCGACTAGCCTATGAGCGGGGAGGCCTGACCGATTCGCAGGCCAAGGCATTGGAAGAGGCCGAAGCCGCCGTCATCTCTGCATTAAGAGGGGAAACGTCGGTTTAATCGACGTGTGAATCGCGCTGGATGAGTTCGATCTTGTAGCCGTCTGGGTCTTCCACGAAAGCGATGATGGTCTGCCCGTGCATCATGGGGCCAGCTTCGCGGGTGACCTTGCCGCCACGCGCTTTGATCTCTTCACAGGCTTTATAGGCATCTTCGACTTCCAGGGCAATGTGCCCATAGCCATTGCCCAAATCGTACGAAGATGTGTCCCAGTTGTGCGTGAGTTCAAGCACTGCACCTTCGGATTCGTCCTGATAGCCCACAAAAGCCAGCGTGAACTTGCCATCAGGGTAATCGCGACGGCGCAGCAGGCGCATGCCTAAGACTTGGGTGTAGAAATCCAGAGATTTTTCAAGATCACCGACACGCAACATGGTGTGCAGAATACGCATGGAATACTCCTAAAATTCAGGGGCAGACTGCGATCAAAGCAAAGGCAGACTGCCCGGATGGTGGGGCTTAAGGGCCAGGCGCGCTTGGGCGAAGTCGGGGTAGAGCCGTTCCACTTCGCGCCAGAAGTCTGGCCCATGATTCATATGCCGCAGATGGGCGACTTCATGCGCCACTACATAATCGACGACATCTGCCGAGAAGTGTATCAGCCGCCAGTTCAACATGATGCGACCATCACTGCTGCATGAACCCCAGCGGCCATTAGGAGCCGACATACGCCAGTTCCGTAAGGTAACGCCGGCGAGTCGGCAGTAATGCGCCAGGCGGGCTTCGAAGCGGTCTGCTGCTTGTTGCTGTAGCCAGACATAGACGCGCTCGCGTATGCGGTCAGGGCTGCTGTCGGCCTGCAAGGGCAGCGACAAAGTGTCTGCGCCGGTGGGCTGAGAGGTATCGCCGCTGAAATGGGGCGACCCGATGTCAGGGCGGATAGCCAGCGCCACGTATACCCCAAGGTATGGGAAGCGACCGCCGTCGCGCCAACAGGCGTCCGCCGTTGCCAGGTGCTGCTGACGTTCGTGCAGGGCGCGCAGTTTGCGCAGAATCCAGGGGGCTTTCGAGCACACCACTTCTGCAAGCTGCTTGCGTGACACCCAAGCTGGGGTGGTAATAAGCAGACCGTCATCGTTGACAGTCAGCCCGACAGTCTTGCGCCGTGATGTGCGCAGCATGAAACCGATGATCTGTGATGGGGTTTCGATTTCCATCCATCGGCAACCGGCAGGCAGTGTGGTCGGGCGACGAATGGGGACGTCCGGTTTCTGGGGGGATGCGGTTTTCGCGGAGCGGGAAATGGGGGCCGGCTGCTCGGTTTCATCCCGCCCGCGGGGTGTTATCGCTGGAGAAGCGCCTTCAAACAGCGCCAATTGCTCAGGCGCTGTCATAGCGCTCCGGGTTCAGCACACGCATTTCGCCTTCGATCCAGGCTTCGACTTCGCGGTTGAGTACCGCTGCGCTGCGGCCCTCAACATGGATGAGCGGCCCAATGGACACCGTCACCGTGCCAGGCTTTTTGAGAAATGCCCGGCGTGGCCAGCATTCGCCGGCATTATGGGCGACAGGGATAATCGGTACATCGGCCTTCTTGGCCAGCAGAGTGCCGCCCATTTTGTAGCGCCCAGCTGTCCCTGGTGCAACGCGAGTACCTTCTGGAAACAGCAATGGCCAGCGGCCTTCTTCAAGCCGTTGCTGGCCGACGCGAATGACTTGATCGACGGCATCGCGGCCCTTGGCCCGGTCGATGGGAATCATGCGCAGCAAAGCCAGACCCCAGCCGAAGAAAGGAATGCGGTGCAGTTCGCGCTTGTACACGAAGCACACATCGCGCGGTAGATGGGCGGCCAGAAACATGGTTTCCCAGGCAGATTGGTGTTTTGACAAGACGACGGCGGGGCCGTCAGGCAAGTTCTCCCACCCCTTGACCTCCCACTTGATGCCCAGAATGACTTTGGCCGCCCAGATGGCCATGCGAGGCCAGCCAAGGGTGAGGCGATAGCGCAGATTCAGCGGCAACGGGGCCCAGAGCACGCAGACAATGGCGTAGGGGATGACGGTGACCACCAGGAAAACCTGATAGAGCACGGCTCTCAGAAAAGCCATTTTAGTTTCCCCCTAACCATTCGTCGACGATGGCGGCCAGATTGTCGCGGACTTGGGTGCCGGGAGGCAGGCCGCCTTTTTCCAGAGTGCGCAAGCCTTTCCCGGTACGTACCAGCCACGGGGCGCAGCCCTGCGAGGCGGCGGCCTGAAGGTCGCGCAGCGAATCGCCGACAGCCGGAACGTTGTCCAAGGTGATGTCGTAGCGACAGGCAATGTCCTGGAACATGCCGGGCTCAGGCTTGCGGCAGCGGCAGCCGTCGTCCGGACCATGGGTGCAGACGAAGATCGCATCGAGGTGGCCGCCGGCTTCTGCTAGTTCGCGACGCATCTTGGCATGGATGGCATTGAGAGTTTCCATGCTGAAATACCCGCGCGCCACACCAGACTGGTTGGTTGCCACCACCACGCGCCAGCCCGCGCGGGACAACCGCGCGATGGCATTCAAGCTGCCGGGAATGGCTTGCCATTCAGCCGGCGACTTGATGTAGGCGTCGCTGTCTTCGTTGATGACGCCGTCTCGATCGAGAATGACCAGTTTCACTATGCCAGCCTTGAGATATCGGCGACCTGATTCATATTGCGATGCAGCATTTCCAGAAGCGCAAGCCGGTTGCGGCGCACAGCGAGGTCGTCGACCATGATCATGACATCGTTGAAGAAAGCATCGACTGCGGCGCGGGAACCCGCAAGCGTGGCAAGCGAAGCACTGAAATCACCGGCCTCAAACTGCTGGCGGGCCACAGGCGACAGCTCTTCTATGCAGGCGGCCAAGGCTTTCTCTGCCGCTTCCGTGTAGAGCGCGGAGTCTACCGTTCCGAGGTCACTGTCGGCCTTTTTCAGCAGGTTGGTGATGCGCTTATTGGCAGCGGCCAGACTGTCGGCTTCCGGGCGTTGCGCAAAGGCTGCGCAGGCTTGGATGCGCCCCAGCACCTGATGCAGAGGGGGAGTGATAGACAGTACGGCATCCACCACGTTGCGATCGTGGCCGGCCAGCTGATTGCGGTAGCGCTCGTAGATGAAACCCGCGACAGCCTGCGCCGTGCCTTCTGCCAGAGTGCCTGGTTCGAAGGTCGAGGCGGTGAAGGCCAGCAGGTCGTCCAGGCGTAGGGTTTGATGGTCGTTCAGCGTTAACAGGCCGCCCGCTGCGAGCTGTTCGTAAGCGCTGATCAGGCCCAGTGCCGCGCGGCGCAGGCCGTAGGGGTCGCGCTCGCCTGTGGGAACCAGGCCAATGCCCCAAATTCCCACCAGCACTTCTAGGCGGTCTGCCATGAACAGTGCAGCCGCAACTTGGCTGCTGGTGGTAACGGGGGCCTCAAGCCGTATACGGTACTGATTACGAATGGCTTCCACCACTTCAGGGGCTTCGCCGTCGCCTTCGGCGTAGTAGGCGCCCATAATGCCTTGCAGCTCGGGGAATTCGCCCACCATATTGGAATTGAGGTCGGCCTTAGCCAGTAGTGCGGCGCGATCGGCGGCGGCTGCATCAGCCCCCAATTGCGTGGCAATGTGAACGGCGATGCGGCGGATGCGTTCGACCCGTTGCAATACGGAGCCCAGCTTGTTGTGATAAACGCTGGAAGCCAGTTGTGCAACGCGCTCTTCAAGGCGCATGCTGCGGTCAGTATCAAAGAAGAACTGCGCATCGGCCAAACGGGGCCGCACGACGCGTTGGTTGCCTTCAATGATGTGCGAGGGGTTGGCCACCCGCATATTGCTGACGATAAGAAAGCGGTGGGTCAGCTTGCCGGTATCCGGTTCAAACAAGGGGAAGTACTTCTGATTCAGACGCATGGTGAGAATCAGGCACTCGGGCGGCACGCGCAGGAAATCCGGGTCGAATTCACCCGTGTAAACCGTGGGATGCTCAACCAGTGCGGTGACTTCGTCCAGCAGGGCTTCGACTTCAGGGTCGTTGCCCAGGGTGGCGCCACGGGTGTCGGCCTGTTTTTGTAATTGTTGGAGAATGTCGGCGCGGCGTGTTTCAAAACCGGCCACCACTTTTCCTTCTTCCAACAATTGGTTCTCGTAGCCTTCGGCGGTCGTGATCTCCAGCACGCCTTCCGACATGAAACGGTGCCCTTCAGTGGTGCGCCCGGCCTGCAGGCCCAAAGCTTCCACCGGTACGACATCGCTGCCCCACAGAGCAATGAGACGATGGGCGGGGCGCACAAAGCGCACACTGCTCACACCATCGGCCAGCTGATAACGCATGACTTTTGGGATGGGTAGCTGCGTAATGGCCTGGTCAAGTGCTTTTTGCAGCCCGGCCTGCAGGGTTTCGCCAGCCGCTACACCGCGGGCATAGAGGGTGTCTTGCTTGCCGTCGGACTCAATAATGAGGTCGTCTACGCCAAGGCTTTCCAGCCCTTTTGCTTGCAGCTTCTTAACCAGAGCCGGGGTCATCTCGCGATCGGCGGTCAGGCCGATTTTGACCGGCATGAGTTTTTCTGTGTAGTGCTGTTCGGGCGCTTGGCCCAGCACGGCGTCGAAGACGGCGGCCAGGCGACGGGGAGTGGCTAGTGGGCGTACGGTGCAGCCGTCGGCTAGCAGATGATGCTGTTCCAACGTGGTGCGCAGTGTTTCGGCAAATGACTGCCCCAGGCGTTGCAAGGCCTTGGGAGGTAGTTCTTCAGTAAGGAGTTCGACCAGCAGAGGGCGGGTTTGTGGCTGAGAGGCCATTATGCGACCTCCAGGACGGAACGGTTGGCCAGCATGGGAAATCCTAATTTCTCGCGGGAATCGTAATAGGCTTGAGCCACGGCGCGCGACAGATTACGAATGCGGCCAATGTAGGCGGCGCGCTCGGTCACGCTGATGGCGCCGCGGGCGTCCAGCAGGTTGAAAGTGTGAGCCGCCTTGAGGGTGGCCTCATAGGCAGGCAGCGCCAGCGGCACTTCTATCAGCCGCTTGGCTTCAGCTTCGTAGTCGTTGAAGTGGGCGAACAGCATGTCGGTCGAGGCATGTTCGAAGTTGTAGGTGGACTGTTCCACTTCGTTCTGGTGGAACACGTCGCCATACAGCACAGCGGAGCCATCGCCATTGCGGGTCCAGACTAGGTCGTAGACGCTTTCCACGCCTTGCAGGTACATGGCAAGGCGTTCCAGGCCGTAGGTGATTTCACCAGTGGCGGGGTAGCAGTCCAGACCGCCCACTTGCTGGAAGTACGTGAACTGGGTGACTTCCATGCCATTGAGCCAGACTTCCCAGCCCAGACCCCAGGCGCCCAGCGTGGGGTTTTCCCAGTCGTCTTCCACAAAACGGATGTCGTGCACTTTGGGGTCGATGCCCAGTGCGACCAGAGAGCCTAGATAAAGCTCGATGATTTCAGGCGGTGCTGGCTTGAGCACGACCTGATACTGATAATAATGCTGCAGCCGGTTGGGGTTTTTGCCGTAGCGGCCATCCTTGGGGCGGCGCGACGGTTGCACATAGGCCGCCCGCCAGGGTTCGGGGCCGATGGCACGCAGAAAAGTTGCCGTGTGCGAGGTACCTGCCCCCACTTCCATGTCGTAAGGTTGGAGCAGCGCGCAGCCCTGCTTGTCCCAGTACTGCTGCAGTGTGAGGATGATCTGCTGAAAAGTAAGCATGAATATGGCCTGTACAGGCGTGAAGCCGCAAAATCCTATGATTTTAGCGCCTTCCTGCAGGGATGCCCGGAACAGGCCGGCGCGATGGTCGTATGATATGGCGTTACTTTGTTTCCTGCGATTACCTTATGACTACCCTGATCAAAGAAGACGATTTCATACAATCGATTGCGGATGCAGTGCAGTTCATCAGCTACTACCATCCTGCGGATTACATTCAGCATCTGGCGCGTGCCTATGAACGCGAAGAAAACCCGGCCGCCAAAGATGCCATCGCCCAGATTCTGACCAACTCCCGCATGTGTGCGGAAGGTAAGCGCCCCATCTGCCAGGACACAGGCATCGTCAACGTATTCCTGAAAGTGGGCATGGATGTACGTTTTGACACCAAGCTGGGCTTACAAGATCTGTGCGATGAAGGCGTGCGTCGCGGCTATCTCAACCCCGAGAACCCGCTGCGAGCGTCGGTGCTGAGCGATCCCCTCTTCGCTCGCAAGAACACACGCGACAACACCCCCTGTATTGTCAACGTCGAGTTGGTTCCTGGGAACCGCGTTGACGTTCAAGTGGCGGCCAAGGGCGGCGGCTCTGAAAACAAGACCAAATTCACCATGCTCAACCCCAGTGATTCACTGGTGGACTGGGTGCTCAAGACCGTACCCACTATGGGCGCGGGCTGGTGCCCGCCCGGCATGTTGGGCATTGGCGTTGGCGGCACGGCGGAAAAAGCCATGACTTTGGCCAAGCAGGCGCTGATGGAAGACATCGACATGTTCGAGCTGCTGCAGCGCGGCCCGCAAAACAAGCTGGAAGAGCTGCGAATTGAGCTCTATGAAAAAGTGAACGCCTTGGGCATTGGCGCCCAGGGCTTGGGTGGGCTCACAACGGTGTTGGATATCAAGATCAACACCTTCCCAACCCACGCAGCCTCCAAGCCTGTGGCCATGATTCCCAACTGTGCAGCCACGCGTCACGTGCACTTTGAGCTGGACGGCTCCGGCCCGGCCGTGCTGACACCGCCCGCCATGTCTAACTGGCCCGATGTCCAGTGGGCGCCGGACTACAACAAATCCACCCAGGTCAACCTGGACACCCTCACGGCTGAAGAAGTTGCCAGCTGGAAACCGGGACAGACCCTATTATTGTCGGGCAAAATGCTTACCGGTCGCGATGCGGCTCACAAGCGCATTCACGACATGCTTGAGCGTGGTGAACCGTTGCCGGTGGACTTTACCAACCGCATCATCTATTACGTGGGCCCTGTTGACCCCGTGCGCGACGAAGTGGTTGGCCCCGCAGGCCCCACCACAGCCACCCGCATGGATAAATTCACCGACATGATGCTGGAAAAAACCGGCCTGATCGCCATGGTGGGTAAGGCCGAACGCGGCCCGGTTGCCATCGACTCCATCCGCCGTCATAAGTCGGCCTATCTCATGGCGGTGGGCGGTTCGGCTTATCTGGTTTCCAAGGCGATTCGTCATTCTCGTGTCGCCGCCTTTGAAGACCTCGGCATGGAAGCGATTTACGAGTTCGAGGTGAAGGACATGCCCGTTACGGTAGCCGTGGATTCCACCGGTGAATCCGTACACGAAACCGGGCCAGCAAAATGGAAGGCCAAGATCAGCCAAGTCATTCCGTTGGTACCGGCTGAGTAAGCGTTCAAGTGCAGACTTCATGGCTTCTTCTACAGCCATGAAGTCTGGCTTGCGTAAAAGCGAATTCAAAAAACAGCGGGTGGCTGGCAGGATAGGCGTTTCGCCCGCGGATAGACCGCGCTTGCAAACCTGCAGAGAACATCATGACAACACAGGATTATTCCGACTGGATTGGTCGCAAGGAAAGTTATTCCGACAATCTGGATGTAGGCCATGTCCGCCAAATCGCCCTGGCTCTCGACCGGCCTGCACCCGCAGAAGGCGAGGCGCTGCCGCATCTGTGGCTGTGGGCACATTTTGTGCGCGGCCAGGAGTACGCGGAGCTGGGGCGCGACGGTCACCCCGCACGCGGTGCTTTCCTGCCCCCTTTGGGTGAGCGCAATCGCATGTGGGCCGGTGGGCGGGTGCGCTTTAACGAGCCGTTGCGAGTGGGGATTCCTGCTGAACGGCAGTCCACGATTCTGAATATCGTGGAGAAGAAGGGCCGCACCGGCAGCCTGCTGTTCTTCACGGTGCAGCACGATTATGTCCAGGAAGGCCGCGTGTGCGTCAGCGAAGAGCAGGATGTTGTCTACCGCGCGCCCACTGCCCCCAAGCTGGAGGGCAACATCGAAGCACCACAAAGCCAGTGGTCGGTTACCGTCCAGCCCAGCAGCATCATGCTGTTCCGGTATTCGGCTGTTACTTTCAACGGCCATCTGATTCATTACGACCTGGATTACGTCACCAAACAAGAAGGCTACCCCGGCCTGGTTGTGCACGGCCCGTTGATCGCCACCAAAATGCTGCAAGCCTGCGTGGATGCAAACCCGGATAAAGAGGTTGCAACATTCGCGTATCGTGGCTTGCGCCCGCTGATTTCTCCCAAGCCTTTCGAGGTTGCTGGAACTTTGCTGGAAGACGGCACGGCCAAGCTGTGGGCGGAACAGGATGGCACCTTGGCGCACCAGGCTGAGCTGACTTTCAAATAGGAGACTCCAACATGCAAGCACCTATGCGCAGCGCACTATTCGTGCCTGGTAACCGGCCTGAACGCTATGCCAAGGCGCTGGCGGCGGGCGCTGATGCCGTAATCATCGACCTTGAAGATGCGGTGGCGGCCGACGACAAGGACACGGCACGCGAACATATTGCGAGTTTTGCCGCCGAACACCCGGAAGCGCGTTTTCTGGTGCGCAGCAATGCGGCGGATACCCCGTGGTTTGAAGCCGATATGGCTTTGTGCGCCGCCCACGCCGCGATTGTCGGCGTGGTGCTGCCCAAGGCGGAATCCGCCGGCGATCTCAAGCGCGTTCGGGAGCTGACGGGTAAACCCATCATTCCTATTGTGGAAAGCGCTAAAGGGGTGCTGGCGCTGGACGAACTAGCCGGGGCGGAGGGCGTAGAGCGCCTCGCATTCGGTTATCTGGATCTCATGCTGGATACGGGTACCCGCCCCGACACGCCGGGTGCGCGGCTGCTACTGGATCACATCCGTTGCCGAGTATTGCTCAGTAGCGCGGCAGCGGGTATACAGGCGCCGCTCGATGGTGTGCACCCTGATTTCCGTGATAGTGAAACCCTGTCCAGCATTGCCATTCAGGTACGCGACATGGGCTTTGCCGGTGTGCTGTGCATCCATCCCGCTCAAGTCACCGTAGTGCACGCCGCTTTTGCACCGTCCGACTCGGAATGTGATTGGGCGCGCCGGGTTCTGGCAGAATTTGAGCGCACAGGTTCTGCTGCGTTCCAGATCGACGGCATGATGGTCGACGCCCCTGTGATCGAGCGCGCTCGGCGTATTCTGGCGTCCGCCGCCTAGTTTCAGGCTTTACACACGGCTCAGAAGCTGGTCGCTACACGCGGCCAGCAACTCTTCCACACTTCCTTGTCGCAGCAGCATGCCCGGTGCGAGGTCACGCAACGGCATCAACACAAATGCGCGTTCGTGCATGCGAGGGTGGGGCAGCGTCAGCACCGCTGTGTTCAACACTTCCTGGCCGTGCAGAAGCAGGTCGAGGTCGAGGCTGCGCGGGGCATTGCGGTAAGGGCGCTGCCTGCCATGACGGTTTTCTATGTCTTGTAACGCCAACAGCATCTCAAGGGCGCTAAGCGTTGTTTCCGCTTTCAGTACGCCGTTCAGATAGTCCGGGCCGCCCGCATCGACCGGGGCGCTGCGATAAAGTGGCGACACCGTAGTCTGAAGCACGCCAGGCACGGCAGCAATGTCGCGAGCCGCAGCCATAAGGGTGGCGTGTGTATCGCCCAAGTTGGCTCCCATGCCGATATAGGCGGTGACAGTCTCTTTGGCTGTAGCTTTCATGTATCGGAGGTGTCGCTTGCGTGACTGGCCTGACTTTTTGGCTTGCGGCGAGGGCGTCGCCTGCGCTTGCGCAAGCCGCTCGATGTGCGCTCCCCGCGATTGGCCGCCTGCCAGGCCTCAATCATAGGTGCGCGGTCGTCCGGGTTGGCATTGGCCAGATCCATCCACCATTGGGCCATGACGCTATCGACTTCGCGCGCTTCTGCGCGTAATTGCAGGAAGTCGACGGCAGCGCGGAAGCGGGGTTGGTCCATCATGCGCCAGATGGCCTTGGCATTGACGCGCTCAAAGCGCGCCTGCATAAACCAGATTTCCCGAATATCCGCGATGAATCTACGTTGTATAGCCATCTTGCGGGATTGCTCATCCAGCACGGAATCGGCGGCTTCCAGCAGAGTCTGGGTGGGGTGCCCCCCGGCTTGTACAAGAGCCTGCCAGCGCTGGTAAACCAGCTTCCATAGCAGCGCGGCGAATAGAAAGCTGGCACTGACAGGCTTGCCTGCTCGCACGCGGATGTCGGTTCGGGCCAAGGCCAGATCCACGAACTTTTCGCCTTCGGGCACATTGAATACAACGTCCAGCAAGGGCATCAGATCTTGATGCAGGCCGACTTCCCGCAACATGCGCAGGCAATCCATGGCATGGCCGCATGTCAGCAGCTTGAGCGTTTCGTCAAATAGACGCGAGGCAGGTACATGTTCAATGAGCGGCGCCAGGCGGCGGATGGGCTCCAGCGTGGACGGCTCAATTTCTGCCGATAACTTCGAGGCGAAGCGCACGGCGCGCAGCATGCGAACAGGGTCTTCGCGATAGCGTTTCTCCGGGTCGCCAATGATGCGCACCAGCCGTTTCTGCAGGTCAGCTACGCCATGGTGAAAGTCAATGACTTCCTGGCTGAGCGGGTCGTAATACAGCGCATTCAGGGTGAAGTCGCGCCGTGCAGCATCTTCTTCATGCGTGCCGAACTCGTTGTCGCGCAGAATGCGGCCATGTTCGTCGGTGTGACCGTTACCCGGTGTAGAAGGCGCGCGAAAAGTTGATGTCTCAATGATTTCCGGCCCGAACACAACATGGACCAGCCGGAAACGGCGCCCAATGATGCGAGCCCGGCGAAACAAAGGTTTGATTTGCTCAGGGGTTGCGTTGGTGGCGACGTCGAAATCTTTGGGCTGCAAGCCCACGATGAGATCACGAACGGCCCCACCCACGATATAGGCTTCGTAGCCATGCTGGCGCAGGACTTCACAGACTTTAATCGCGTGACGTGAAACCTTGCGCCGGTCAATGCCGTGTTTCTCGACAGGCAGGCGTTCCGGACCGGAACGTGTGCTGGAGAACAGGCGGGTAACAAATTTCTTTATTGTGTTGGGCAGCATGCGCGTATTTTATATTCAGGACTTGTCATCCTGCATTTCCTTAAACAGGTCCAGTATTTTCCAGCCGCGCTCTTGGGCGATATCGCGCAGTGTAGGGCTGGGGTTGGTGGCCACAGGGTGGCTGACGACTTCAAGTAAGGGTAGATCGTTGGTCGAATCGCTGTAGAAATAGACTTCTTGAAAAGCGTCGCGGGCCAAGCCCATGGTGGCCAGCCATTCGTCGACACGCACGATTTTCCCTGCTTGAAAACTGGGTACGCCTTGAATGCGGCCAGTGTAGCGGCCTTCGCGGCTTTCAGCGATAGTGGCAATAAGGTGAGGGATGCCGAAAGCGCGGGCAATGGGCGCGGTGACGAAGTCATTCGTGGCCGTAACAATGGCGCACAGGTCGCCGCGGGCCATGTGTTCCTGAACGAGGTCTATGGCATTTTGGCGGATGGCTGGGCGGATCACTTCCGCCATAAAGGCTTCATGCCAGAGCGCGAGTTCGGGCTGGCTGCCACGGGTCAGCAGCCCCAGCATGAATTCGGCGGACTCTTCCGCTGTGAGGTTACCCGCGTTGTAGCGGTCCATCAGTTCTTCGTTTTGGCGCTGCGCCTCGGCAGGGTCGCCTGCGCGCCCTGTACGGGCCAGGAAGTCGGCCCACTGGTAATCGCTGTCCAAGGGCAGCAGGGTGTGATCCAGGTCAAATAAAGCAAGGCGAGAAGGTGAGGTCATAAGTCGTAATCTTCTATGAGTTCTTCTGTCAGGCCTGATGGCTGGCCAGCAGGTCTTTCAGCAACGGAAGGGTAATGGCGCGATGGCGGGCCAAGGAATAGCGGTCAAGGGCATCGACCAGCGAGGTCAGGCGGCTCATATCGCGTTCGTGGTGGGTAAGCAGCCAAGAGATCACTTCAGGGGAAAGGTCCAGGCCGCGTTGTGCCGCCCGGCTTTGCAAAGCCTGGGCGCGCTCGTCGTCAGAGAGTTGTTCAAGGCGGAAAACGAGGTCCCAGCCCAAGCGAGTACGCAGGTCTTCGCGCACCTCCATCGCCATAGGCGCGCGGTCGCCGGCAATCACTAAAGCAAAAGCATGGCGGGTTGCGGCGCTTTCTCGCCAGCGGTTGTACAACGCGAACAGGGCGGCTTGGCCGTGAGTGTCCAATGCCTGAACATCATCCACGGCGACCAGACGAACTGTCAGTGTGTCGCCGGTGGCCAAAGCGTGTAATTCACTGGCAGGGGAGTCGGCGCCGTGGTAGTGCCCATCCATGAGTTGGCAGGCGCCGTGCAGCAAATGGCTGCGCCCCACACCTTGTGGACCCCACAGATATATGGCACGACCACCTTCACAACGCTGCAGAGCATCCAGAGCGGCAGCGTTGCGGCCCACTACGAAATTGTCCAGTGATGGCGGAGGGGCAGGAAGCAGATCGAGTATGAGTTGTTGTGCCATGTCTTGTTTTCGGGCCACATTTTCCAGTTCATCGTAAAATCCGGCCAGATATACAGTTCAACCCGCAATTCTTGCACATCCCACGGCTTTTCTCATGACTGACAAAAATTCTGCCTCTTTAACCTATCGCGACGCGGGCGTTGACATCGACGCCGGCGAGGCCCTGGTTGACCGAATCAAGCCCATGGCCGCGCGTACCATGCGCGAAGGGGTCATGGCGGGCATTGGCGGCTTTGGCGCCTTGTTCGAGGTGCCGCGTCACCTGAAAGAGCCCGTGCTGGTTTCCGGAACGGACGGCGTTGGCACCAAGTTGCGTCTGGCCTTTGAATGGAATCGCCACGATACCGTCGGGGTCGATCTGGTCGCCATGAGTGTCAACGACATCCTGGTGCAAGGCGCCGAGCCTTTGTACTTTCTCGACTACTTTGCCTGCGGCAAACTGTCGGTCGATACGGCCGCCAGTGTAGTACAGGGCATCGCGCAAGGGTGCGAACAAGCGGGCTGCGCCCTGATTGGCGGTGAGACCGCTGAAATGCCCGGCATGTACCCCGATGGCGAATACGACCTGGCAGGCTTTGCGGTCGGTGCAGTTGAAAAGTCTGACATCATTGATGGCAAGCAGATCCAACCGGGCGATGTCATACTCGGCTTGGCGTCTAGCGGTGCGCACTCCAATGGCTTTTCCTTGCTGCGTAAAATCCTGCGCCACGCGAATGCGCGCCCTCAGCAGGAATTCGATGGCCGCACCCTGGAAGACGTCGTGATGGCGCCGACCCGCATTTACGTGAAGTCCGTTCTGCATGCGCTGGCAACACATGGGCGCGATATTCGCGGCTTGGCGCATATTACGGGTGGCGGTCTGTTAGACAACATCCCTCGTGTGCTTCAGTCCAACTTGGCGGCTCGCCTGCATCGCGACGCCTGGACAATGCCGCCGCTGTTCCAGTGGCTGCAGGAAAACGGCAATGTGGCCGAAGCCGAAATGCTGCGCGTGTTCAACTGCGGTATTGGCATGGTGGTCATTGTGCCTGCTGCGCAAGCTGATGCGATCACCGCGACTTTCCAAAGCAAGGGTGAAACCGTGTATCGACTGGGTGAAATCGCCGAGCGTGAAGGCGATGAAGCGGCTCAGGTCGTACTGGCTTAATTCGTTCACACAAGCGGGCGCGGGGCATTTTCGCCCCGGCCTGCATGGGGTGCGCGTGCTGACGAGTTCGCTGGGGCGGACGGCCTGTCAGCCGCGTGGCCCGCTTAAAGCGCTAGCTGCCAGGCTCACAATCTGCTCAGTGGCGTCGGGCGCTAAACAGTCCACAATGTGCCGGCTCGGGTCGGATCTCAACCACGTTAACTGCCTTTTCGCCAATTGTCGGGTCGCAGCAATGGCCTGCTCCACGGCGGTTTCAAGCGAAATATTCCCTTCCAGGTGTTCCCATAGCTGGCGGTAGCCCACGCAGCGTATGGAAGGCAGGCCGGTATGCAAGTCACCGCGCGCGCGCAACTGCGCCACTTCTTCTAGAAGCCCCTCGGCCAGCATGGCCTGATACCGTTGCGCAATGCGGGCGTGCAAGGCCAGCCTATCACTTGGTTCCAGGCTGAGCGTCAGGTACTCATGTTCCGGAGCACTGGGTTTATCACGCGCCAGCCAGTCGGACATCGGCACCCCGCTGGCACGGTAGATTTCGATGGCGCGTTGCAGGCGCTGGCTGTCGTTAGGGGCCAGCCGGGCGGCGCTGATGGGGTCGTAGGTGGCCAGCTCAGCATGCAGGGCCGGCCAGCCTTTTTGCTGGGCTTCAGCATCAATCTGCGCACGCAGCTCGGCATCGGCGGTTGGCAGGTTGCTAATGCCTTCGCGCAGCACCTTGTAATACATCATGGTGCCCCCGCAAATTACCGGGAATCGGCCACGTTGCTGAATCTGTTCGATCAAGCCCAGAGCGTCGCTACGGAATTCTGCCGCTGAATAACTTTCTGCTGGGTCGCGGATATCAATCAGGTGATGCGGCACCTTGGCTTGTTCGGCGGCAGTGGGCTTGGCCGTGCCGATGTCCATGCCACGATAAATGGTGGCGGAGTCCATCACAATGATTTCCACTGGCCAGCGTTCCGCCAGCGCCAAGCTGGCGGCGCTTTTACCGGAGGCAGTCGGCCCGACCAGGCAGATGACAGGAGGGTGCATCGTGTTCATTGGCCTCGTAGAAACATGCGATCGAGTTCTGCGAGAGGCCATTGCAGCCAGGTGGGGCGGCCATGATTGCACTGGTCGGCACGCTCTGTTTGCTCCATTTGCCGCAGCAGGGCGTTCATCTCATCCAGCGTCAACCTGCGGTTGGCCCGGACCGAACCGTGGCAGGCCATGGTAGATAGCAGTTCATTGCGTTGTTCTGTCAGCAGGTTGGAGCGCCCCACGCTGGCCAGATCACGCAGAACGCCGCGCGCCAGGGATTCAATGTCGCCGTGCGCCAGCAAGGCGGGCACTGCCCGGACAGCGATGGCGGCAGGCCCTGCCGGGGTGAGGGTCAAGCCCAGTTCTTCCAGAGTGTCCCGGTATTCCTCCACCATGCCCAAATCACGCGGGTCGGCGCTGAACACTACAGGAACCAGGAGCTCTTGACGGGGTAAGTCGCGGGCGTCCAGTGCGCGCTTGAGCGCTTCGTACACCACCCGCTCATGCGCAGCATGCATGTCCACCAAAACCAAGCCCTTGCGGTTCTGTGCCACGATGTAAATGCCGTGAACCTGGCCCAGCGCCTGGCCCAAAGGTTGGGGGTCTTGGCCCGCGTTGTTCTGGAACGGATCGTGCTCAGGTGCGGGCCCGGTGGGCAGGACTGAAGGGCCTGCGCCAGTATTCGCGGTGTCTGGGGCGCTTTCCAGCGGGCGGTACAGTGCCTGCCAGGCGTCCGGTGCGATGGGGCTGTTGCTCGCGCGGTTGTGCAGGTTGAAAGCGTATTGCCGGCCGGGTGCAGTGCCCGCGAAGCGCGGGGCTGTGTTCGCAGCGCCCAGAGGGTCCGGCGCTTGCAAAGGCATGGAGGGTTGGCTGGGTGAAGCGCCGTATGAGCCCGGTGTATTTACCGGCTGAGTCAGGTCTCCGGGTGCATGGGCAACTGCAGGCGCTTCGTGTACGCCAGGGGTGCTGGCCAGCGCTTCATCGAGCGTCTGTGACACAAAGCGGTGGATGGCGCCGCTATCGCGGAACCTGACTTCGTGCTTGGCAGGGTGAACATTGACGTCTACCACGGCCGGATCGACGCTCAGAAACAGCGCATAAGCAGGGTGGCGGTCGCCATGCAATACATCCGAGTATGCCTGCCGGATAGCATGGGAGACGGCGCGATCCCGAACAAAGCGCCCATTGACATACAAATACTGGCGATCCGCCCGATGGCGCGCCAGTGTCGGGCGAGTAATCAGGCCGCGCAGGGCAATCAGGCCGTGGTCGCGCTCCACCAAGATGCCTTGCTCCAGAAACTCCGCTCCCAGTACATCGCGCAGTCGCTGGCTCATATCGCCCGCCCGCCAGTGCCTCTGTGGCTTTTCGTTATGGAACAGGCGGAAGGCCACTTCGGGGTAGGCCAGGGCAATGCGTTCCATGGCATCCAGGCAATGGCCGTATTCTGTGGTTTCAGAACGCAGGAATTTGCGCCGCGCAGGCACAGCATCGAACAGCTGGCGTACATCGACGGTGGTGCCAGTGGGCCCAGCTGCGGCGCTCAATTCCAGCGTACTGCCATCTATTTGCCAAGCATGGTCGCTATTGGGGCAGCGTGAGGTAATGGTCAGCCGTGCCACAGAAGCGATAGAAGCCAGTGCTTCACCCCGAAAACCCATAGAGGCCACGTGTTCCAGGTCGTCTAACGAAGCGATTTTGCTGGTGGCATGGCGACGCAGCGCCAAAGGCAGTTCTTCAGGTGGAATGCCGTAGCCGTCGTCAATGACGGCAATACGGCGGATGCCGCCGCCGTCCAGGCGCACTTCAATGGCGCGGGCGCCCGCGTCCAGTGCGTTTTCAAGCAGCTCCTTGAGTACAGAGGCGGGGCGGTCTATGACTTCGCCGGCCGCAATCTGGCTCACGAGCAAGTCGGGTAAGGGGGAAATTGAGCGTCTTTCGGTCATCCGTCTGCTGATCTTGCATTACATGTGGGTGGCAGACATTAGATTCTACCCGCCTGGTGAGGGCAGGCAGGGCAAACGACCGGTTTAGCTGCGGCGGGCCAGAGCCGGGCTGTCGTTGAAGTATCCGCGTATGGCGGTCAGCATGGCGCGGGCGACTTGATCCTGGTACTTGCTGCTACGCAATAACTGTTCTTCGGTAGGGTTGCTGATAAAAGCGGTTTCGACCAGGATGGAAGGAATATCCGGCGCTTTGAGCACAGCGAAGCCGGCGCGCTCCACCTGGCGCTTGTGCAGGCGGTTGATTTTGCCGATTTCGCTCAACACCTTACCGCCCACTCGCATGGAATCGTTAATTTGGGCGGCGGTAGAAAGGTCAAGCAGCACCTTGGCAACTTGAGCGTTGTGAGTACCCAGGTTTACGCCGCCAATCAGGTCTGCCTCGTTTTCGCGTTGTGCCATCAGGCGGGCCATGGTACTGGTCGCGCCGTTTTGCGACAGCGCATAAACGGAAGAGCCGCGGGCCGTCGGTTTTGTCCAAGCGTCAGCATGAATGGAAATGAACAGGTCAGCTTTAACGCGTCGGGCCTTCTGCACGCGCACGTGGAGGGGTACGAAATAATCGCCATCGCGCGTCATATAGGCTTTCATCCCCGGCGTAGCATCAATCAGACGCTTCAGGCGCCGTGCAATCGATAGCACGATGTCTTTTTCACGCGTGCCGCGTGGGCCGATGGCACCCGGGTCTTCGCCGCCGTGTCCGGCGTCCAGGGCGATCAGAATGTTGCCGCTACGCCTGGGGCTTGGAGTTGGCTGGGTGGGCTGCGGCTTGCTGGCTGCCGGCGGCGCGGGTTTCTGCGCGGTTTGGGGAAGGGCTTGCCCTTTTACGGTCGGGACTGGAGCAGGGCTGGACTGCTGAGCGAGCTGTTCCAACACCCCAGCCAGCGGGTCGGGATCCTTGTTGTCCAGAATGGCCAGCAAAGGGTCTTGCGCCACTTTGGGGTACAAGTCCACCACGAGACGGTACTTGTATTCGCCAATTGGCTTCAGGGTGAAGACTTGCGGAGCGACCGGCTGTTTGAGATCCAGTACCAGCCGCACAACACCGGGACGATTCTGGCCGACGCGCACCGTGCCGATGTAAGGGTCGTTGGGTTGGACTTTGGAAACCAGTTCATTGAGGGTGCTGTTGAGAGTGAGCCCCTCAATGTCCACGACCAGCCGGTCAGGGCCGTCGAGCGTAAAATGCTCGGCCTTGAGTTCGGTGTCCATTTCCAGCGTAACGCGGGTGTATTCGTCAGCGGGCCATGTGCGTACGGCAACAATACTGGCGGCATGAGCGAACCGGGGGATGACGGGAATGGCAAGCAGCGTAGTGGCGCTCGCGATCAGGCGTCGCCTGCCGGGGTTGGCGGGCGAGGCGTCGCCTTTGCGGGAAATAGAGTCGTCAGCCATAGTGATCCTTTGTCGCTGTACGCCGTCAGTACAGCGCTGCGCCCTTCGTCCTCGTGCTCAATCCGAATGTCCAGGTCAGGGGGCGGTAGTAAGTCACCGGCCTGCTCCGGCCATTCGATCAGGACGATGGCGTGTTCCTGAAGAATGTCCCGAAATCCTGCATCCAGCCATTCGTGTGAATCGCTAAATCTATAAAAATCAAGGTGATAGAAGTTTAATCTAGAAAGATTATAGCTTTCAAGTAGCGCATAGCTAGGGCTTTTGATGCGGCCCTGTATGCCGGACGCCCTTAAAAAAGCTCGGGCGAAGCTGGTTTTCCCCGCTCCCAGGTCGCCTCGCAAGTGGATGCGGCCGCCCACATCAATACCTTTCCGGCGACCGCAAAGTAAAGGGGAAAGCGATGCAGCCAGTGCTTCGGTGGCGGCCTCATCGGGTAAGGCTAACGCAATGACGGTGCGGTTTTCAGAAGGGGTGGGCACGAGTTGGCTCCTTGTCTCAGAATGGGCTGAGGTACAGCCATAATGGGATGGTGAGTGCTGAAAGCAGGGTGCTCAGAGACGTGGTGGCCGCGACGCTGCGGCCGTCTCCGCCCATACGCACCGCCAGAATGTAGGCGGCGGATGCGGTGGGAAGTGTGCTGAATAACAACAACATATATTTTTCCGTGGGTGCCAGGGGCAGAGCCAGAGCGATCATAATGGCCAGAATGGGCATGGCAAATAAACGCACAGCCAACATCCAGACCATGACTTTTGCGGCGGCGCCCAGCCCCTGAATCGACAGCGACGCACCCACGCAGATCAGCCCAAGGGCAATGGCGCAGGCGCCCAAGCGCTGCAGTGTGTCCATGGCAAAAGTTGGAATTGGAATTTCTGCAAGGTTGAATAACAGCCCGGCAGCAGTAGCCAAAATCAAGGGGTTGCGTAATACTTCACCAAGCAGGCGGGTGTCCCGCCCGCGCGCCAGGCCTGATACGGCGGCAACATTAGCCAAAGGTACGGCGCAGCCAACGATGATAGCCATGGTTGATTGCCCCTCACTGCCCGCCAGGCTAAGCGAAAGCGACAGCCCTATATAGGTGTTGAAGCGGTAAGCGCATTGGGCGAGCGAGGCATGAATAATGGGCGCGGGGCGCAGTACGGGCATGGCCAGCCACGCCAGCGCCATGCCGCCGGCCATCAATACGGCTGTGGCTCCTATCAGGGTGGAAGCGTCGCCCAGGCTTATCGGCTCTCTGACGATGGAACCGAACAGCAGGGCGGGAAACAAAATGTAATAAACGAATTTTTCAGCGGTACTGAAAAAATCTGCCCGATAATTCAGCAGGTGCAGCAGTGTCCAACCCATGGCAATCAGCAAAAAATCAGGCAGGACAAGCGTAAAAATAGCCATGGGTCAGATCGTTGACAGAAGTTTTATGGGACGAGCGACAATCTGCGCTTAAAATCCCGCCGCGGTTCTTCCCAAAAGGGGGAACATTCAACCAGGAGTGAGTGTATATGAAACGACTAAACAGCAAGTTTGCAGCGTTGGCCGTCGTCGGCTGTGTTGCTGCAGCTTTTGGTACGGCCGTCCAGGCTGCCGATGACTATCCAAATGGCCCTGTGCGCGTGATCGTGCCGTTCGCGCCCGGTGGTTCTACCGATATCGTGGCTCGCATTGTCACTCAGGAAATGAGCCAGATCCTCGGCCAGCCCATGGTGGTTGAAAACAAGGGCGGCGCCGGTGGCGCAATCGGCGCCCAGGAAGCGGCCCGCGCCAAGCCCGATGGCTACACGCTGTCCATCGCCACCGTTTCCACCATGGCCGTGAACAAGGCCTGCCGTCCCAACGATCTGCCTTACGATCCCCTGAAGGATTTCGTGCCGGTGACCAACTTCGCCAACGTGCCCAACGTGGTCGAAGTCAACCCCAAGTTCCCCGCCAAGAATTTCAAGGAATTCCTGCAGGTGCTGAAAGACAACCCCGGCAAGTATTCCTATGGCAGCTCGGGCACGTGCGGCGTGCTCCACCTGTTTGGCGAAGCCTTCAGAATGTCCACGGATACCGATATGGTGCATGTCCCCTACAAGGGGTCTGGTCCTGCGGTCACCGATGCGGTTGGCGGACAGATCGAAGTCCTGTTCGACAACCTGCCTTCCTCCATGGCCCAGATCCAGGCAGGCAACCTGCGCCCCATGGCCCTCGCCTGGCCTGAGCGTCTTGAAAGCCTGAAGGATGTCCCCACCCTGGCTGAAGAAGGCTTTCCCGAACTGAACCAGCCGGCCTGGTATGGCTTGCTGGCGCCTACCGGCACACCTGAGGCCGTCATCGCCAAGTTGCACGCAGCGGCTGCCGAAGCCCTGAAAAACCCACGCGTCATCGAAGCGCTGGAAAAGCAGGGCGCCGCACCTTCGGGTAATACGCCTGAAGAATTCGGCAAGGAGATCCAGGAGCAATACGACTGGGCACATGATGTCGTGGAAAAAGGCGGCATCAAGCTCGAATAGTCCGCTTGCTGAATCAACGCTGCTTGATTGAGCAGCCTTGGTCATTTTCAGTAATTCGAGTGAAAAAGCGCCGGTTATGCCGGCGCTTTTTTTACTCGTGTTCCAGGCTAAGACTGTAGGTGTTCGAGTTCTTCAGCCAAATGGTGTGCCAGGAATTCCACCACAGCGCGGCTGCTGGACGGAAGGGTACGGGTTAGGGGCGGTAAGGATATACAGATTGTTCATAGGTTGGAGTACCTGGAACTCAGGCAGAACTCTTTGAAGCTTTTGTTCTCGCACCGCTTGAATTGCGCAATAAGACGGCAACAGCACAATACCTGCGTCTTGCTCGGCTGCTTCCTGCAAATAAGGGAAGGACTCTGATTCCAACTTGGTGGTGATTCTGACTGCCTGCCGCTCGCCCGCTCTTTCCAAGGTCAGGAGGGGGGTGCGTTTACTGGGGGGCGGCATCAAGAAGTCCAGCTCTTCCAGTTGTTGTGGGCTGCGGATCTTACCCAGGCTTTCAAGATACTTTGGGCTTGCACACAAATGCCAATGCATCTTTGCCACTTTACGTGCGACGTAGTCGATGGGCGGTTCGTCAACCACCCGCACGGCAATGTCGATTTCCGATGAGATCAGGTCTTCAACCCGGTTTGAGAACAGTACACGCAACCTGATGCCCTTGAAGCGTTTTACAAATCCCATGCTCATAGAGCAGCATGCCTTGCTGTGTCAGTTCCAAGCGACGTGTTGTGCGTCGTATGAGCTGTGCACCCATGTCCCGCTCCAATTTCTTCAAGTTACGACTCACTTGGGAGCGGGTCACGCCTAGGTGTCTGGCTGCGGCACTCATAGTCCCCGCGTGCACGATGGAGACGACGATTACGCCAACCAGAACAAAGGTAAGCTGAACTACGCCTCTGTGGGCATGGGCAACCCCTTGCATCTGGCCACTGAAATGCTGAATGAACGCTTGGGCATTGATGTCCTGCACGTGCCGTTCAATGGCAGTGCGCCGGCTCTGACCTCGTTGATGGCAAAAGAAACCCAGATGATGGTGGATGGCGTTATTACATCGCTGCCGCTGATTCAGGGTGGGAAGCTGAACGCGCTTGCTGTCATGTCGAGCGAGCGTTTAGATGTTATGCCGGATGTCCCCACGGTGGCTGAACAAGGCAACCCTGGCTTTCATGCTGCAACTTGGTTCGGCATTGCCACGCCAGCGAAGACGCCTGAGGAAGTGGTGAACACTTTGCATAAGGCGCTAGGCGAAGTCATCAGCGACCCTGAGTTCATCAAGAATTTCAGTGCGTTGGGCATGGTTGTGCAGGCTCCGCGCACACTAGAGGAAACCGCCAAATATGTGGAACGAGACCAAGCTACGTGGAAGCAAGTGATTACCGACAACGACTTTCAGCTGGATTGATGTAGTGAGCCTGGAAAGCATGGCGCTGACCGGGTGGTCGGCGTCTGCTGGCGTTGTGCTTTAGTGCCGGTAGCGTATGAGTTTAGGCCGCCATGCCCCACAGGTGCTCATACAAAATCAGCGAGCCAATACCGATCAAGGCAATGCCGCCAATGACTTCTGCGCGCCTGCCGATGACTGCGCCCAGCAAGCGCCCGACCATGACGCCAAGTGTCACCATCAGGAGCGTGGCGATCCCGATGGCCAGGGCGGTGATGAGAATGTTGTTGTCGACAAAAGCCAGCGTCACGCCGATGGCCATGGCATCGATGCTTGTGGCAAAGCCGGTGGCGGCCAGCAGCCAGAAAGAATGCCGGGTGCGCGCCGGCGCATCGTCTTCTTCAATATCGGCTTTGCTGCCGTTATGAATCATATGTATGCCCAGTATGCCCAGTATGCCAAAAGCGATCCAGTGGTCCCAAGCCTGTACGTAAGGGGCCGCGGCGGTACCCAGGGCCCAGCCGATCAGGGGTGTCATGGCTTCGATAAAGCCGAAAATTGCACCAATACGCAAGGCTTCCGACAAGCGTGGCCGCGTCAGGCTGGCGCCTTTGCTAATGGCTGCCGCAAAGGCATCTGAAGACATCGCAAAGGCAATCAGGAGAGTGGGCAGTAAAGTCATAAAGAGGTGGGCTTCAGCCTGGGATAGGCAGCGTTCCGTGAGGAATTGCTGCATTCTAGTCAGAAGGCGGTTTTCTGGAAATAAAAACCCTTTTTAGTGTGCGTTCAATCTGACATAGCGCAAGAAGGTAGCCGATGGCGAGGGTCAAGCTGGTGCCGATGCTGTGTGCGTTATAATTGCTGGCCTTGAGTCTCCGTAGTTAAATGGATATAACTTTCCCCTCCTAAGGGAAGATTGCAGGTTCGATTCCTGCCGGAGACGCCAAGTTTCATCGCGCTTTGCGCAGTGTTGCGCATCATTGGCCGCCGCTTGGGCGGCCTTCATTTTTCCAGCGCTACATTCACCTTTCCCGCCTTCAGTGCCTGCTCCACCGCTTGCGGTGCGATTTCCAGCAAATAGCCACGACGCCCGCCATTCAGGTAGATGACGGGCAGCTCCAGCAGGCTGGCTTCCATCCAGACCGGCATTTTTTTGCGCGTGCCAAACGGCGACGTGCCGCCCACCATGTAGCCGGAATGTCTTTGTGCCACGTCTGGCGTGCATGGCTCGATTTTTTTAGCGCCGGTCTGGCGAGCCAGGTTTTTCGTAGATACTTCTCGGTCGCCGTGCATGATGATGATTAGCGGGCGGGCGCGCTCGTCTTCCATGATGAGGGTCTTGGCGACGTGATGCGGGTCCACACCCAGTTGCCGGGCGGATTCCATCGCGCCGCCGTGTTCCACGTAGTCGTAAGTGTGCCCGGTATACGGAATGCCCAGCTTTTTCAGCATTTGTGTGGCGGGGGTTTCTGAAACGTGTTTTTCCTTGGCCATGGTGGGTGTGAAGAATAGAGAGTGGAGTCAGGCGCGCGGGTGGTGTTTGGCATGCAACTGGCGCAGGCGTTCGCGTGCCACGTGGGTGTAGATCTGTGTGGTCGAAATATCAGCGTGTCCCAGCAGCATCTGCACCACACGCAAGTCGGCGCCATGGTTCAGCAGGTGGGTGGCGAAAGCATGACGCAGCACGTGGGGCGATAGCGGTGCGTGGATATTAGCCAGCACGGCGTACTTTTTCACCAGTTGCCAGAAAGCCTGGCGCGTCATGGGGCCGCCTCGGGCCGTAACGAAAAGGGCGTCTGAGCGACGCTGACCCAGCAAAGCGTTGCGGCCTTCACGCAAGTAACGTTCTACCCAATGCTGGGCTTCGGCGCCCATGGGAACCAGCCTGTCTTTGCCGCCCTTGCCAAAATTCACACGTACGACGCCGTCTGCAAGGCTGGTTTCCAGCACGCCTAGGTTGACCAGCTCGCTCACACGCAGGCCGGTGGCATACAGTGTTTCCAGCATGGCGCGGTCGCGCAAACCGAGGGTGGTGGAAAGATCGGGGGCTTGCAGCAAGGCTTCTACTTGGGCTTCGCTGAGCGTGTTGGGAAAGCGGGGTGGTTGCTTGGAAGTCTGAAGCTTCAGGCAGGGGTCGTGAGTGACCAGGCCTTCGCGGTGCGCCCACAGGTAGAAGCGACGCAATGCCGCCAGACGGCGATTGGCGGTAGAGGCTCGGCTGCGGGTGTGCATGGCGGCAAACCATTCTTGAATATCGGCTTCGTGTACCGCCGTAAGCGGCTTGCCATGCTGCTTGGCAAGCCACGACTCAAAGGCTTCCAAGTCGCGACGATAGGCGCTCAATGTGTTCTGCGCCAGGCCGTCCTCCAGCCAGAGGGCGTCAATGAACGAGTCGATGCGGTCGGGCGGGGTATCGGCCATGGCGTAAAAATCTTTGTGATGAGGCAGCTTCTAAATATCAGCGATTATTCTAAGCTGCGTCTCGTTTGGCCGTTGCAGAGGGGGTGAAGACTTCCTTGCTTCGGTGGGGGCGGGGCGTGCGCCAGACAGTAAGCGCGGGTTCCTGTTAAACTTCTACGTGGCGGGCCCCTTCGCATGGTTCGGCGGCAAACCTGGTCAGGTCGGGAACGAAGCAGCCATAGTCGTGCAGAATCAGTGCCGAAGTCAGGCTCGCCATTTCCGTAGTTTCCCTCCGGCCCTCCCGGCCTTGCTCGAATGCGGGTACACTTTTCGTTCCGTTTTCGACTGTCAACTCAGCCTGCAATTTTCCATGACGTATCTGGTACTGGCACGCAAGTGGCGGCCACGCTCGTTCGATACCCTTGTTGGTCAAGATCACGTGGTTCGCGCGCTGACCCATGCCCTGGACACCCAGAGGTTGCACCATGCCTGGTTGTTTACCGGTACGCGTGGGGTGGGTAAAACGACTTTATCGCGCATTCTTGCCAAATCACTGAACTGCGAAACTGGCATCACCTCCAAACCTTGCGGGCAGTGCCGCGCATGTACGGAAATCGATGCCGGTCGTTTTGTCGATTATGTGGAGCTCGACGCCGCCTCGAATCGGGGTGTCGAAGAAATGACGCAATTGCTGGAGCAGGCTGTTTACGCCCCAAGCAGTGCGCGTTTCAAGGTCTACATGATTGACGAAGTGCATATGCTGACGGGGCACGCCTTCAATGCCATGCTCAAGACGCTTGAAGAGCCGCCGCCCCATGTGAAGTTCATTCTCGCGACGACCGACCCGCAGAAGATTCCTGTCACTGTGTTGTCGCGCTGCTTGCAGTTCAACCTCAAGCACATGACTGTCGATTCCATTGTTGAACACTTGGAATCGGTGCTGAGTCAGGAAGCCTTGTCCTTTGAAGTCCCCGCTTTGCGCTTATTGGGCCAAGCGGCGGGCGGCTCCATGCGCGATGCGCTGTCACTGACAGACCAAGCCATCGCCTACAGCGCGGGGAATCTGTCGCTGGAAGCAGTGCAAGGCATGCTGGGCACCATTGATCAGCGCCACCTGGTGCGTTTGCTGCAGGCGCTGTCAACGGGTCAGGCAGGCGGAGTATTGGCCGTGGCCGACGAGCTTGCCTCAAGGGGGCTGTCCTACGCAGGCGCGCTGGCCGATCTCGCTGTCATGCTGTCGCGCATTGCCATTCAACAGCGGGTGCCGGGTGTATCGGCCGCCGACGACCCGCTGGCGGCCGACATCGAGGCGCTGGCCGCTGCGATTCATCCCGATCTCATACAACTCTATTATTCCGTGGCCGTCCATAGCCGCAGCGAACTGGCCCTGGCGCCGGATGAATACGCCGGTTTTGTGATGGCCTGCCTGCGTATGCTGTCGCTGACGCCGGAATCCGCGCATCTGCCCGAACCGCCGACGCCGGAGCCCGGCAAGCGCGCCGCGCATAACGAGAAAAGTGTTCCGGCCGAGCAGCCCGCCGTGGAAAGTCAGCCCCAAGACAGCGCACGTGCCATCGCGCAACCGGAACAGCCCGCGCAACAAGTGCCTGAACAGGCTACTGGACATCATGGGGCTGCGGGGCCATCGCTGTCGCCATCTCCTTTGCCAGCGTCAGCGAAATCACCATCGTCGTTGCCGGAAGAAGCAGCGCCTCAGAGAGCCCACAGCGTTCAGGCTCAGGCAGAAAAAACAGAAGTTGCGCCGGTGGTTCAGGCACAGGATGCTGCGCCTGATACGGGGCCCGATATTCCAGCCTGGGAAGCGTTGCCCGATGATGTTCAGTCTGCCGATTCTGTAAACGCTCAGGCCGGCGAGGTAGAAACAGCATCTGTCGAGGCAGTTTCGGTGGCTGAGCCCATCGTTGCTCCGAGCACGGAGTCGGCTGCATCTATGGAAAAGGTACCGGCAGAGGCAGTAGGTGAAACGGTACCGGCAGAAGCAGTAGACGAACCGGTTCCGGCAGAAGTAGCAGACGAGCCGCAATTTGAAACGGCGCCGCCGCCTGATGATGGCGCGCCTGACATGAGTTCCTTCGCCGACGCCGCCAGCGCCGATGATTACCCTGATTACGACAACGGCGATTGGGAGCCTGTGCTGGATGGCATGGGCGATGCCGATGCCGATATTCAAGCTGCAGATCTTGCGGCGGCCAGCCTGGGGGCTGCCGCTTTGGCACCGTTGGCCGGCTCGGGGTCTGAATCCACTCCTCGTGCGCCCCGTCTTGCTCGCATGACCGCGCAGGATTGGCCTGACTTAGCGGCTTCTTTGCCGCTTACAGGCTTGGCTGACGAGCTTGCCCATCAAAGCGAATGGGTGGGGGTGGAAGGCGACACCATCACTCTCCGGGTTGCCATCTGGTCGCTGGCGGCCAAGCAAGGGCAGGCCCGTTTACGCACCGTACTGACAGAACACTTCGGCAAGGTCGTGCAGTTGAAAATACTGTTTGGCACAACGGGCGGGGATACCGCCCGCGCAGTAGAGCAGGTGCGCCAAGCCGAACGCCAGCGGCAAGCTGAAGAAGCGGTTGAGAACGATCCGCTCGTGCTCAGCCTGATCGAGGAATTTGGAGCGCAGGTTATACCTGGTTCCATCGCAGCCCTTGATAACGAGCGGGCTGCCTGATACGAATCCATCTCCCTACACAGGAAAAATCAACATGATGAAAGGTCAAATTGCGGGCTTGATGAAGCAGGCCCAGCAAATGCAGGAAAACATGAAAAAGGCGCAGGAAGCGCTGGCCGAACTGATCGTCGAGGGTGCCTCCGGCGGCGGTTTGGTGAAGGTGTCTATCAGCTGCCGGCATGATGTAAAACGTGTCTCGATCGACCCCAGCTTGCTGGAGGAAGACAAGGACATGCTCGAAGACCTGGTTGCAGCGGCTTTCAACGACGCTTTGCGCAAGGCTGATGAAACCGCCCAGGAAAAAATGTCGTCGGTGACGGCCGGCCTGCCTCTGCCGCCGGGAATGAAGTTCCCCTTCTGATGCACGAACCCGTTTCCGAACCCGAATCGCTGCGGGCGTTGATAGAAGCCCTGCGCTGCCTGCCTGGAGTCGGGCAGCGCACCTCGCGGCGCATGGCTTATCATCTTCTGCAGCACGACCCTCAGGGGGCCGCGCGTTTGGCGGAAACACTGCTCACTGCAGTGGAAGGGGTGCGCCATTGCCGCTTGTGCAATGGTTTTTCGGAAGGTGACCTTTGTGCCACCTGCTCCAGCAGTCGTCGCGATGCATCACTGTTGTGCGTTGTAGAAACGCCGGCCGATCAGCATATGATTGAAGCCAGCCATGGCTATACCGGCTTGTATTACGTTCTGATGGGTAGGTTGGCGCCCCTGGAGGGGGTAGGGCCCGACCAACTGCAGTTCGACCGTTTGCTGTCGCGCGCCAGCCAACCTGAGGTGCAGGAGGTGATTCTCGCGACCAACTTCACCCCCGAAGGGGAAACAACCGCGCATTACCTGTCAGAATTACTGCGTGCCCGTGGGCGCAAGGTGACACGTATTGCACGTGGCGTGCCGGCAGGCAGCGAGTTGGAGTACGTGGATGCGGGCACGATTGCCTGGGCGCTGATGGAAAGGCGTGGCGCCTGAACTCAAAACGCTTTAAAACACTAAAGAAGAATCTACAAGGAGACTGACATGTCTATCAATCGTCGTGATGTTCTTAAAATCGCGGGCGCGACCGGCCTCGCAGGCGTGCTGCCCGGTGTGGCCCGTGCACAGGCTCTCGAAAAGAAAAACATCAGCATCGCGGTAGGGGGCCAGGCGCTTATTTATTATCTGCCCTTGTCGATCGCCCATGCGAACGGCTATTTCAAAGACGAAGGCCTGGACGTGAAGATTCTCGACTTCGCGGGTGGCTCGCGTGCTTTACAGGCCGTGGTGGGCGGCAGCGCCGATGTGGTGTCTGGTGCGTTCGAACACACGATTTCTTTGCAGTCTAAGGGCCAGGAATATTCTTCATTTGTTCAGCAAGGTCTGACCCCCATGATTGTGCTGGCGGTGTCGAAAAAGACCGTGCCTGACTATAAAAGCCCGGAAGATCTGAAAGGCAAGAAAATCGGCGTGACCGCGCCCGGTTCATCCACCAATATGGCCATCAGCTTTTTCCTGTCCAAATACGGCGTCAAACCCAGCGATGTTTCTTTCATCGGGGTGGGCGGCGGCGCGGGCGCCATCACTGCGATGCGTACCGGCCAGATTGATGCCATTGCCAATTTGGACCCCGTCATTGGCACGCTACTGAAAGACGATCTCATCACCATCATCGCCGACACACGCACTGTTAAAGACACCAAGGAAATTTTCGGTGGGAATATGCCGTCGGGCTGCTTGTATACCCGCCGCGACTTTATCGCCGCGAATCCGAACACCACCCAGGCGCTGGCCAATGCCATCGTTCGGGCAGACAAATGGATTCAGAAGTCGTCTCCTGAGGAAATCGCCAAAGTCGTTCCCGAAGGGTATTTGCTGGGTGATGTCGAGCTCTATAAAGCTTGCCTGGAAGGCAACAAGCCCGGCCTGTCGCCAGACGGTCGCATGCCGGAAGACGGCCCGCAAACGGCCTTGAATGCGCTGGCGGCCTATATTGCCGACTTCCCTGCTGGCGATATCGATTTGTCTAAGGTGTGGACAGGCGAGTTCGTTGCCAAGGCCAATGAGAAGTACCCCAATGTCTGAAGCAGCACTACAGTTTGAAAGCATTACCTGCACCTTTGCCGCACGTGACGGGCAGGGTAGCTACACCGCCGTGCGCGATGCGAGCTTGGCCGTTGCGCCAGGCGAGTTCGTGTCGGTGGTTGGCCCGACCGGCTGCGGCAAATCCACCCTACTTAACGTCGGGGCGGGTTTGTTGCAGCCGTCAGCAGGTAATGTGAAGGTGTTTGGCCAGCCGCTGGTGGGTATTAACCAGCGGGCGGGCTATATGTTCCAGGGCGAGGCACTCATGCCGTGGCGCAATGCTTTATCCAATGTCACTGCGGGTTTGGAGTTTGCCGGCGTTGGCGCGGCTGAAGCCCGTGAGCGAGGCATGGACTGGCTGCGTCGAGTGGGGCTGGGGGGCTTTGAAGACCGCTATCCGCACCAGATGTCCGGCGGTATGCGTAAGCGCACCATGTTGGCGCAAACGCTGATACGCGACCCCGACATCATCCTCATGGACGAACCCTTTTCAGCACTGGATATCCAGACACGCCAGTTGATGGAAAACGAGGTGCTGGAAATCTGGATGAGCAAACGCAAGGCCGTGCTGTTCATCACGCACGACCTAGACGAAGCCATCGCCATGAGTGACCGCGTTGTGGTGTTGTCGGCGGGCCCGGGCACATCGCCTATCGGGGAATTTGTCATTGACATCCCCCGGCCACGCGACGTGGCCGAGGTTCGCAATCAGCCACGCTTCGTGGAGCTGCATAAAGCCATCTGGGACGTTCTGCGCGAAGAAGTGTTAAAGGGCTATGCCCAACAGAAACGGGCCTGAATCATGTCGAAAAAATCCAATCACCTGATGCTGCGTTTCTGGCAGGTAGGGCTGTTGCTCGCCGTATTGGTAGCCTGGCATATCGCAGCACAAGATCGCAATTTTGCGTTCTTTTTTGGGCAGCCGCTGGAAGTGGCTAAAGTCATCTGGAAATGGTTTATCACCGATGCCAATATCTACCATCATCTGGGTATTACGCTGACAGAAACCTTGCTGGCGTTTGTGATTGGTACAGTGTTCGGCCTGCTGTTCGGGCTGTGGCTGGGCTTGTCGCCGGGCGCCAGCGCCTTGCTTGACCCTTACATTACCGCAGCCAACTCCATGCCGCGTGTGATTCTGGCACCCATCTTCGGCATGTGGTTTGGCCTGGGCATCTGGTCCAAAGTGGCGTTGGCAGTGACCTTGGTGTTTTTCATTGTGTTTTTCAATGTCTACCAGGGTGTACGGGAAGTCTCCACCACCTTGTTGGACAACGCCCGCATGCTGGGGGCTAACCGCAAGCAATTGCTGCGGCATGTGTATATTCCCTCGGCAACAAGCTGGGTGTTTTCCAGCTTGCACACTTCCGTGGGGCTGGCTTTCGTGGGTGCAGTGGTGGGTGAATACCTGGGTTCGGCCAGCGGTGTCGGCTATCTGATTCTGCAGGCGGAGGGCACGTTGGATGTGAATACGGTGTTTGCCGGCATTGTCGTGTTGACTGTTTTTGCCTTGGTTCTGGATGGGTTGGTTACGCTGGTTGAAGATCGTATGCTGGCCTGGCGGCCCAAGGCGGGTGTGACAGAAAAACTCTGACCTTTACCGCTGCGTAGGAAATAAGCCGGTTCCGCTCACTTCACTGTCCAACTTTGTGGAGTCAGTTCAGAAAGGAACCGGCTTTTCTTTGCCCAACTGTCTTTAGTGGCCTGCCAGCAGGGCGTCGAGCTTGACGGAATCAGCACAAAAGTTGCGTATGCCTTCAGCCAGCTTTTCCGTTGCCATGGCGTCGTCGTTCAGGCCCATGCGGAAAGCGGCTTCGTCGCTGGCCACCAGGGCGGGAGGGTTGCGTTTGGCAGCTTCCGGGTCGAGCTGGACTTCCAGTGGTTCGGTGCTCTGGCTGAGCTCATTGAGCAGTTCCGGGCTGATGGTAAGCAGGTCGCAACCCGCCAGGGCACGGATCTGTCCGATGTTGCGAAAGCTGGCGCCCATGATTTCGGTAGAAATACCGTGGGCTTTGTAGTAGTTGTAAATGCGCTTCACAGACAGCACGCCCGGGTCGTTTGCGCCAGCGTTAGCCGCCTCGTCCCAGCTCGTGCCAGCAGACTTCTTGTACCAATCGTAAATGCGGCCCACGAAGGGTGAGATCAACTGCACCTGAGCCTGGGCGCAAGCCACGGCCTGAGGCAATGAGAATAAAAGCGTCATGTTGCAGCGGATGCCTTCGGACTGCAGCTTGCGTGCGGCCTGAATGCCTTCCCAGGTGGAAGCCAGCTTGATGAGGACGCGTTCGCGTGGAATACCTGCCTGCTCGTAAAGAGCAATAAGGTCGTGAGCGCGGTCAATGCTGCCTTTAATGTCGAAAGACAGGCGGGCGTCGACTTCAGTGGACACACGACCGGGGATCAGATCAAGAATTTCCCTGCCGAAGGCGACGAGCAACCGGTTAGTTTTTTCTGTGACATCCGCTTTTGGGTGGTCGGCGTTTATTTTGTCTAGTATGTAGCGGTACTCTTCCTTTTGCACAGCCTTCAGGATGAGTGTGGGGTTGGTGGTCGCGTCGGTGGGGCGATATTGCCGGATGGCTTCAATATCGCCAGTATCGGCAACCACGGTGGTGTGACGGCGCAGCGCTTCGAGTTGGGTTTCCATATTGCCGGGTGCTCCAGATTCAACAAGGACATCAATATTTGAACTAGTCTACTGGATTGCGGGCCGTGCATGGGTAGCTGCTTGGGCGCTTTGGAAGAGGCGCAAATTTCTTACCCCACTGCTATAGCTATAATAGGAAGGTTTGCACATAGTTATCAGAAAGCGCGTTTGCAGGCTTTCATTTACAACCGGGGTTTATCTTGCTGCCGTCACTATTTCCAGAGGGTTGTGACTCCACTCCTTCAGCCATTCTTGCGCTGGCGGACGGTACCGTCTTCAGGGGTGTCTCCATTGGCGCCGATGGTCATTGCGTCGCTGACATCACTTTCAATACTGCGATGACGGGTTATCAGGAGCTCCTGACCGACCCGGAACTCAAGGGCCAGATTCTCGCATTCACCTACCCACATATTGGTAGTACCGGCGTCAATGAAGAAGACGCCAAGTCCGCTGGGGTTCAAGTTGCGGGGCTGGTCGTGCGCGATTGCGCCTTTAAAGTTTCCAATTTCCGCGCCACCCGTTCCCTGCCTGAGTACCTGCGGGAACAGGGCATCGTAGCTATCGCGGGTGTTGATACCCGCAAGCTCACACGTATTATCCGCGACAACGGCGCTCAGGGCGCCTGCATTCTGGTGGGCGACGACGCTGAGCGCGCCGTACAGCTTGCACGCGAGTCCACCAAAGAATAATTCCGCATATGCCAAAGCGTACAGACATACAAAGCATCCTTATTATCGGTGCAGGCCCCATTATTATTGGTCAGGCTTGTGAGTTCGACTATTCCGGGGCGCAGGCCTGCAAGGCGCTGAAAGCGGAAGGCTATCGCACCATTTTGGTCAATAGCAATCCGGCCACCATCA
>NZ_JAZDRJ010000015.1:0-78330 GCF_047501535.1 Achromobacter sp. F4_2707 | reverse complement strand
CCGTGCAGCGCGAAATCGCTGAATATACGGGGGGTTCCGGTTTCCCCGTGGTGATTCGCCCCAGCTTTACGCTGGGCGGCACCGGGGGCGGCATCGCCTACAACAGCGAAGAATTCGAAACCATCTGCCGTCGGGGTCTTGAAGCCTCTCCCACCAATGAGCTCTTGATTGAGGAGTCGTTGCTGGGCTGGAAAGAATTCGAGATGGAAGTTGTGCGCGACCGCGCCGACAACTGCATTATTGTGTGCTCCATCGAAAACCTTGACCCCATGGGGGTGCACACGGGCGACTCCATTACGGTGGCGCCGGCTCAAACGCTGACCAACAAGGAATACCAGGTTTTGCGTGATGCATCGTTCGCTGTGCTGCGCGAGATCGGTGTTGAAACGGGCGGCTCCAACGTTCAGTTCGCTCTCAACCCGGAAAACGGCCGCTTGATTGTCATCGAGATGAACCCGCGTGTGTCGCGCTCGTCTGCGTTGGCTTCCAAAGCCACCGGCTTCCCTATTGCCAAGGTATCGGCCCGCCTGTCGGTAGGCTATACGCTCGATGAGCTGCGTAACGAAATTACCGACGGCGCAACGTCTGCCTTGTTCGAGCCGACGATTGACTACGTTGTCACCAAGGTACCGCGTTTTGCCTTTGAGAAATTCCCTCAGGCTGATTCACGCCTGACCACCCAGATGAAATCGGTGGGTGAGGTGATGGCGATTGGCCGCACCTTCCAGGAATCATTCCAAAAAGCACTGCGCGGCTTGGAAGTAGGCGTGGATGGCTTGAACCAGATGACTACCGACCGCGAAAAGCTGCAGGTGGAGCTGGGCGAGCCGGGCCCCGAGCGTATCTGGTATGTGGGCGACGCTTTTGCCCAAGGGTTTTCGCTGGAAGATGTGCATCAGATCACCAAGATCGACCCTTGGTTTTTGGCGCAGATTAAGCAGATTGTCGATATTGAACTGGCGCTGGAGCAGAAAACGCTGTCCGACCTCAATTTTGAAACCTTGCGCGAACTGAAGCGCCGTGGTTTCTCGGACCGCCGCCTCGCCTACCTGCTAGACACTTCTGAAGCCGAAGTTCGCAAGTTACGCCATCAGATGGGCATACGTCCCGTCTACAAACGCGTGGATACTTGCTCAGGCGAACACCCGACCAGCACAGCCTACATGTATTCCACCTACGAGGAGGAATGCGAGGCTGCACCGACCGACAAGAAGAAAATCATTGTGCTGGGCGGCGGGCCCAACCGCATTGGCCAGGGTATTGAGTTTGACTACTGCTGCGTGCATGCGGCGCTGGCGTTAAGCGAAGATGGCTTTGAAACCATCATGGTCAACTGCAACCCGGAAACGGTTTCCACCGACTACGACACCTCCGACCGCCTGTACTTTGAGCCGCTGACGCTGGAAGATGTGCTGGAGATTGTGCACAAGGAAAAGCCGGTTGGCATGATTGTGCAGTACGGCGGTCAAACGCCGCTGAAGCTGGCGCGAGCACTGGAAGCCAATGGGGTGCCCATTATTGGTACCAGCCCCGAATCCATTGATGTGGCCGAAGACCGCGAGCGCTTTCAGAAGCTGCTAAGCAAGTTGGGCCTGCGTCAGCCGCCCAACCGCACGGCGCGCACCGAAGGCGAAGCGCTGGCGCTGGCGTCGGAAATCGGCTACCCGTTGGTGGTGCGCCCCAGCTATGTGCTGGGCGGGCGGGCCATGGAAATCGTTCACGAGCAGCAAGACCTGGAGCGCTATATGCGCGAGGCGGTGCGGGTCAGTAACGATTCCCCGGTGTTGTTGGATCACTTCCTGAACAACGCGACCGAAGTGGATGTGGACTGCATTTGCGACGGCGACGTGGTGTTTATCGGCGGAGTGATGGAACACATCGAGCAGGCGGGCGTGCACTCTGGTGACTCGGCCTGCAGCCTGCCGCCGTACTCGCTGTCGCAAGAGGTGATTGCAGAAATCAAGCGTCAGACCGCGCTGATGGCGCGTGCGCTGAACGTGAAGGGCTTGATGAACGTGCAGTTCGCCATTCAGGACGGCGACGTCTATGTGCTGGAAGTCAACCCACGCGCTTCGCGTACCGTGCCTTTTGTGTCCAAGGCCACCGGCCTGCAGTTGGCCAAGATTGCGGCGCGTGTGATGGCCGGCAGCAGCTTGGAAGCGCAGGGCGTGAAAGATGAAATCGTGCCGGATTATTTCGCGGTGAAGGAAGCGGTTTTCCCCTTTGTGAAGTTCCCTGGGGTAGATACGATTCTTGGGCCGGAGATGAAGTCGACGGGTGAAGTCATGGGGGTGGGCCAGAGCTTTGGCGAAGCCTTTGTGAAGTCGCAGCTGGCTGCCAGCGTGCAGTTGCCGGACTCGGGCACGGCCTTCATCAGCGTGCGCGACCAAGATAAACCCCGTGCGGTGGAAGTGGCTCGCGGCCTGAATGCTTTGGGCTTCGAAATTGTGGCGACACGCGGTACGGCGGCTGCCATTGAAGCGGCGGGGCTGCCGGTGCAGGTGGTGAACAAGGTCACGGAAGGCCGCCCGCACATTGTGGATAAGGTTAAGAACGGCGAGATTGCGTTGGTGATCAACACCGTTGAAGAGCGGCGTAACGCCATCGCGGATTCCCGTACCATTCGCACTCAGGCGTTGGCGGCTCGTGTGACGTACTTCACCACGATTGCTGGTGCGCTGGCGGCCGTGGAAGGCTTGCAGTACATCCGCAACGGCGGCGGCCTGCAGGTGTATTCCTTGCAAGATCTCACCAGAGCCAAAGGCCAGGCGGCCTAAGCCTGAACGGGTGGAACGCGTTTTCATCACTGGAGCGAGCAGCGGCCTGGGCGCCGCGCTCGCTCTTTTCTATGCGCGGCGAGGGGCCCAGCTTGCCCTAGTGGGCCGCCGCCGCGATGCTCTGGAAGCGCTGGCCGCTCGAATGCCTGGCGCCACTCCCAGTATTTATGTTTTGGATGTGCGGGACCGCGCCGCATTGCATGCGGCTGCGCATGACTTTTTGCGGGGCGGGCCAGTGGATATTGTCATCGCAAGCGCGGGCATCAGTGTTGGTACGCTGACAGAGGAAACAGAGGACTTTCCGGTCTTTAAAGCCATTCAAGAAACGAATCTGTTGGCTACCGTCGCCACTTTTGAACCCTTTGTGGAAAGCATGAGGGCGCGAGGGCAAGGCCGACTGGTTGGCATCGCCAGTGTGGCCGGTGTGCGCGGCTTGCCGGGAGCGGGTGCGTATAGCGCCTCAAAAGCTGCGGTGCGCGCTTACTGCGAGAGCTTGCGTGTTGAGCTGTATGGCAGCGGTGTACGCGTGGTAACGATTTCTCCCGGCTTTATTCGTACACCGATGACGGCGCATAACCCGTATCGCATGCCATTCTTGATGCCGGTGGACGATTTCGCGCGAGTGGCGGTCAAGCATATCGACCGTGGTAGTCGCTCAGTGGTCATCCCCTGGCAGATGGGGGTCGTGGCAGCGCTGCTGCGTGTTGTCCCCGGATGGCTGTACGATCGTGTTGCGGCAGGTCGCAAGCGCAAGCCGCGCCAGAATCACGGCTGAATAACATCAGCTTGCCTCCATGCGGCTGAGGGGGGCGCAAGGGCGCTTGGGGGCGCCTCAAGCAGGCCACAGCCGGTGCGCGGCTGTGTCAGGTATGCATCACGTCATCTAGCGAAGGTGTATCCAGGTGACCGACCTGGTTCCATTCGCCCATCTTCCATTCGCCGGTTGCGCTGATATCAAACCGATTGATGCTGGTATTCAGAATGGTGCCTTCACGCTTCACCAAAAGAGAATGCCCGCCTGCTTTACGCCACGCAATGTCAATCACCCCACCGTGGGCGAATATCAGCAGGTTCTTTCCTGCATATTCGCGGGCTAAGGATTCAAAGGCGTCGGCAATACGATGGGCGAATGCCTGGAAGGATTCGCCCTCTTCAATGGCCTGTTCGGGCGCTCGCAGATTGATGCCTTGCGTGTTCAGGTTCTCGGTCAGAGCAGCCCAGTCCAGACCTTGGAAAATGCCGTAATTGCGCTCGCGCAGCGTTGCGCTGGTCTGGACAGGCAAGCCCAAGTGCTCAGTGGCGATGCGTGCTGTTTCTGCCGCGCGGCTCAGATCGCTGCTAAGCACGGCTTGGAATTCAGGTTGGTCTAAAGACCGCAGATGAGCTGCAAGTTGCTGTGCCTGCGCCCGCCCGACGTCGCTCAGGGGAATATCCAGCCAGCCTTGTAAGCGCCGGTTGGCATTCCATTCTGTCTCACCGTGGCGTATCAGCCAGAAATGTGTGGGTTTCATACTGGGCATTCTATCAGTGCGGGTGAATCGGATTCGCTGCCCCCGCCGTGGCTGATAAGGAGGCGTGCCCTGATATGCAGTTGCAGCAAGGCCGCGCTGCGCCGTACACTTCGCTTCGGCCCGGGTCATGCCAGCTTTTTACGACGCAGGTGGGGCGCCGGTACGTCTATCTATAAGAATCCTCTCTTCCTATCATGTCCGATACCTTTTTCCCCCGCTGGCGCCGTGTCGATGCGCGTGCTCCGGGCGCTGTCGTCCAGCCTGACGAATATCTGCCTCCCGCGCAAAATATTGCGATGGGCGCCCAGCACGTGGTCGCCATGTTTGGCTCCACCATTCTTGCGCCGCTGCTAATGGGTTTTGACCCCAATGTGGCGATTCTGATGTCCGGTATCGGCACACTGATTTTCTTCTTCTTTGTGCGTGGCCGGGTACCCAGTTATCTGGGTTCCAGCTTTGCTTTTATTGGCGGAGTGATTGCTGTCACCGGCTATGCCGGAGCCGGGCCGAATGCCAATATTGGTGTGGCCCTAGGGGCCATTATTGCCTGTGGGCTGGCCTACACCCTGATAGGTTTGTTGGTGTGGTGGATTAACGCCCGAACCGGAGGGGATGCGCGCTGGATCAACCGCTGGATGCCGCCTGTCGTCACGGGTTCCATTGTGGCGGTCATTGGCTTGAACCTGGCGCCCATTGCGGCCAAGGGTGCCATGGGCGGCTCCACCTTTGACGCCGCTATGGCCTTGATGACGGTGCTGTGTGTCGGCGGTGTCGCCGTCTATGCTCGCGGCACGGCGCAACGCCTGCTGATTCTGGTCGGCTTGTTGCTGGCCTGCGTCATCTACGCTGTATTCACTAATGGCCTGGGCATGGGTAAGCCTATCGACTTTAGTGCAGTGGCGGCGGCGCCATGGGTCGGGTTGCCCAGCTTCAGCGCCCCAGTGTTTGAGGTGCAGGCCATGAGTGTGATTGTGCCGGTGGCCATCATTCTCGTGGCCGAGAATCTGGGCCATATCAAGGCGGTGAGCGCCATGACGGGTCGTAATCTGGACGCCTACCTTGGGCCTGCCTTTGTGGGTGATGGTGTGGCGACCATGGTCTCGGGCTCCATGGGCGGTACTGGCGTTACCACGTACGCAGAAAACATCGGCGTGATGACGGTCACCCGTATTTATTCCACCCTGGTATTCGTTGTGGCGGCTCTGATTGCCATCTGTCTGGGTTTTTCTCCTAAGTTTGGGGCGTTAATCCAAACCATTCCTGGCCCGGTGCTGGGGGGCATGTCCATTGTGGTTTTCGGCCTGATCGCTGTGGCCGGGGCACGAATTTGGGTGGTGAATCAGGTGGATTTCAGCAATAACCGCAACCTGATTGTGGCGGCTGTTACCTTGGTTCTGGGAGCGGGGAATTTTTCCATCCAGTTTGGCGCTTTCAGGCTGGACGGCATCGGCACGGCTACCTTTGGCGCAATTTTGCTTTATGCGCTGCTGAGTATCGGGACGTCCAGGCCCGAGCTGCGTTAAACGACCGGGCAGGAGGCGAAGTGGCGATCCCGTCTTCCCCTGATTTCGCATCGGATGCACCGGCCTGGCAGGCAATCCGCAAAGCGCAGGAATGGCTGTCAGGCTCACAAGAATCTGGTGTGGTTTTTTTTGGGGTATCGCTTCTGCCCAGTGTGTATGTTGCAGGTTATATCGCGGTTTTTCAGGGGGTGTGAGGCCGGTGAAAAACCCCAGGGCAGCGCTTGCATTTTGCAGAAACTTTGCGCACAATAGTCCCGTGTCCCCGGTTTGTATGCAGGCCGGGGTTTCGTTTTAAGGCCAGTCCCTCCAAGTAACCCGGCCATCGGGCACGTTACTCAACATGCAGGGTTTCTCTGGCCGCATCAGAATTTCGTTGTCTATCGGCGCTCCCGTGCTGGAGCGTCTTTTTACTTTTGATTCAGGAAATACTATGTCTGCGATCCCGTTGACTGTAGGTGGCGCTGAGCGCTTGCAAGCCGAGCTGCATCGTCTGAAAACGGTCGAGCGTCCCGAAGTGATTGATGCCATTGCACAAGCGCGTGCGCAGGGCGACCTTTCCGAAAACGCAGAATACGATGCAGCCCGTGAGCGTCAGGCTTTTGTCGAGGGCCGCATCAAGGAGCTGGAAGGAACACTGTCAAATGCGCAGATCATCGACCCCACCACCCTGGATGTCGATGGGCGGGCCGTGTTTGGAGCGACGGTGGAAATCGAAGAAATCGAATCCGGCGAACGACTGACATACCAGATTGTGGGCGATGTCGAGGCTGATATCCGCTCCAACAAAATATCCGTATCCAGCCCCGTGGCCCGCGCTCTGATCGGCAAATCGGAAGGCGATGTCGTAGAGGTGCTTGCGCCCGGCGGCACTCGCGAATACGAGATCATCACCATCAGCTATATTTGAACAGCAATACGCGTACTAGCCGTTAGTTAGCAAGACACCCGCGCACGGCTCCTGTATTTTCCGTGCGCCATGTCTGTGTTGCAGCAGCCCTGCGAACATTTGAATATGGCAGGGCTGTTTTGTTTTTAATCGCGGCCGCGACGTGAGCCTGCGCGCAGCGAAAGCGCGCTGCCACTACGCCGGCGAGGAATGCGCGGCGCAGCCGCACCACGAGCAGCGGCGGCATGTCGTGCGGCGGCGCGTTCACGGGGCGAGCGGCTTTCCAGGCCACCGTCGTCGCCTGCGGTTTTGCGGGCCAGCGCCTTGCGGGCCTTTTCGTCTCGACGTGTGATGGCTTGGCCGGTGGCAGCCATTTTCTTTGGCGTGTAGGGTTCGGAAGGCTTGCGCACTGCACGGGTCGGCGCTTCCTTGGGGGCGGCCAATATGGGAGCCTGCGCGTCGGGGTCGGGGCGGTATATGATTAACGTCTTGCCCAGATGATGCACTTCTGCGCACGATAGCTCTTCGCAGATGGTTTCCAGCATGTCGACGCGGGCCTGGCGGTCGTCGCCGGCCACGCGTACCTTGATAAGCTGGTGCGCCTTCAGGTTCAGGTCGATTTCCTTGAGTACGGATTCAGTCAGGCCGCGATCGCCGATCAGCACGACGGGGCGCAAAGGGTGGGCGGCTGCGCGCAAAGCGCGGCGCTCCGGGGATGTAATGTCAATTTTTGGCATGGTGGAATTGTACGGGAATGGCCAAGAAAAAATTCTCAAAAAACTGGGTTCATCAGCATATTAATGACCCTTATGTGAAACAGGCGCAACAGAAAGGCTACAGGGCGCGGGCTGCTTTCAAGCTGACCGAGATTCTGGACACCGAAAAGCTGTTGCGCAAGGGCGATATTGTGGTGGACCTCGGTTCGGCGCCCGGGAGCTGGTCGCAAGTGGCGCGCGAGCGCTTGGTGGGGCCGGGCGGCGTGATTGACGGGCGCATTATTGCGCTTGACCTTCTGCCCATGGAGCCGATAGCCGGCGTTGAGTTCATGCAGGGTGACTTCCGCAACGACGATGTGTTGGCCGCTCTGGAAGAAAAGCTGGGTGGCGCCAAGGTCGACCTTGTGATTTCTGATATGGCCCCCAACTTGTCGGGAGTGGGTGCGGCTGATTCCGCTCGCATTCAGCATGTCTGTGAGCTTGCCATGGAATTCGCCTGTGCACATCTTAAGCCCGAAGGGGCACTGGTGGTAAAGGCTTTCCATGGCAGCGGGTTCTCTCAGATTGTCGAAACGTTCAAGAAACATTTCAAACGGGTGGTCGAGCGTAAACCCAAGGCTTCACGAGACAAATCGTCTGAGACCTTTCTGGTGGCACGGGGTTTGAAAGATGAGGCTTGAGGCGGTTGGAATTGTCGGGGTTGCAGTGTGTAAATCGCTGCAGAAATCTCTTGGGCGGCCTTTAAGGTTTTTGTAAACATCACTGAAGCATTCAGGTAGAATGACGACTTAGAGCTCCCCCGATGTTGTGATCACAACCTGCACTGTATAGCGCAGGCTTCATTGCAGCCCTTTTTTAATGCAATGGCAGGGTCGAGGGTGTTGCGGTTTTTAGGAGGTTGGCTTTGAACAACTCGTTTTCCAAGGTGGCGATCTGGATGGTGATCGCGTTGGTGCTGTTTACTGTATTCAAGCAGTTCGACGGTCGCGCGCCCATCGCAGACAACGTTACCTACACACAATTCATGACCGACGCCCAGGCGGGCCGTATCAGCAAGGTCGATATCCAGGGCGATACGCTATATGTCACGCCTGATTCCGGTCGTCCTTACAGCCTGACCTCTCCGGGCGATCTCTGGATGGTTCCCGAACTCGTCAAGAACGGCGTTCAAGTATCAGGCCGTGCTCGCGAAGAGCCGTCTTTCCTGACCAGCCTGTTTATTTCGTGGTTCCCCATGCTGCTTCTTATCGGCGTGTGGATCTTCTTCATGCGTCAGATGCAAGGCGGCGGCAAGGGCGGGGCTTTCAGCTTCGGCAAGTCGCGTGCGCGCATGCTGGATGAAAACACCAATCATGTCACGTTTGCTGATGTAGCAGGCTGCGACGAAGCCAAGGAAGACGTCGCCGAGCTCGTTGAGTTCCTGCGCGACCCCACCAAATTCCAAAGGCTGGGTGGTCGTATTCCCCGTGGTGTGCTGCTGGTGGGCTCTCCCGGCACGGGTAAAACCTTGCTGGCTAAAGCCATTGCTGGTGAAGCAAAAGTTCCGTTTTTCAGCATCTCGGGTTCTGATTTCGTAGAAATGTTCGTCGGCGTGGGTGCGGCCCGCGTACGCGACATGTTCGAAAACGCCAAGAAGCAGGCGCCGTGCATTATCTTTATCGACGAAATCGATGCCGTCGGGCGTCAGCGTGGTGCAGGCTTGGGCGGCGGTAACGACGAACGTGAACAAACGCTCAACCAGTTGCTGGTCGAGATGGACGGCTTCGAAACCGGGCAAGGCGTGCTGGTTATCGCCGCTACCAACCGCCCCGACGTTCTCGACCCTGCGTTGTTGCGCCCAGGTCGTTTCGACCGCCAGGTGGTTGTGGCTCTGCCCGATATCCGTGGCCGTGAGCAAATCCTGAAAGTGCACATGCGCAAGGTTCCGCTAGCCACCGACGTCGATGCCACCGTTCTGGCTCGCGGCACTCCCGGCTTTTCCGGTGCCGACCTCGCCAACCTGGTGAACGAAGCCGCACTGTTTGCGGCGCGTCGTAACGGTCGCACCGTGGAAATGGACGACTTCGAGAAAGCCAAGGACAAAATCATCATGGGCGCCGAGCGCCGCACCATGATCATGCCTGAAGAAGAGCGTCGTAATACGGCGTATCACGAAGCTGGCCACGCCTTGGTCGCACGCATGTTGCCCAAGACCGACCCTGTTCACAAGGTCACCATTATTCCGCGTGGGCGCGCTTTGGGCGTGACCATGCAGCTGCCCGAAACCGACCGCTACAGCATGGACAAAGAACGCCTGCTGAACACGATTGCGGTGCTGTTCGGCGGCCGTATTGCGGAAGAAGTCTTCATGAATCAAATGACGACTGGCGCCTCGAACGACTTCGAGCGGGCCACCGCTATCGCACGTGACATCGTCACTCGCTATGGCATGACCGACTCTCTTGGCCCCATGGTATATGCCGAGAACGAAGGCGAAGTCTTCCTGGGTCGTAGCGTGACCAAGACCACCCATGTGTCAGAAGCCACCATGCAGAAGGTGGACGACGAGATTCGCAAAATCATTGACGAACAATATGCTGTGGCTCGCAAACTGATCGAAGATAACTCCGATAAAATGCATGCCATGGCCTCGGCGTTGCTCGAATGGGAAACCATTGACGCCGACCAGATCGATGACATCATGGAGGGCAGGGAACCGCGTCCGCCCAAGTCGGCTCCGCCACCTTCTGACAAAACTGATCAAACCCCTCCTGCGGCGGGTGTGTCAGCAAGCGCGGATGGCAGCACTGCCGCTACACCAGTCTAACTGACTGATCCGGCGCTCCGGCTCCAAAGTCGGAGCGCTTTTTTTTGTAATAGCAACATGTCTTTAATCATGCAATGCGGGCGCTTCGAGCTGGATCTCGGGCGCCCTTTGGTCATGGGGATCCTGAACGTGACCCCCGATTCGTTTTCTGACGGCATGGGTGAGCTTTCGATCGAGCGTGCGCTGGAACGTGCTCATCGCATGCTGGAAGAGGGCGCCGATATGATAGATATCGGTGGTGAATCGACCCGGCCCGGCGCCGACCCCGTATCGCCTCAAGAGGAACTGGACCGTATCCTTCCCGTTGTGGAAGCGCTGTATGATGCTGCGGTGCCGCTGTCGATTGATACCTTCAAGCCGATCGTGATGCGGGGGGCACTGCAAGCGGGTGCCGACATGATTAACGACATTCGCGCACTGCGTGAGCCTGGCGCCATTGAAGCCGTGGCAGATAGCCGCTGCGGGCTGTGTGTGATGCACATGCAGGGCGAGCCGCGCACTATGCAGTTGGCGCCCCAGTACGATGATGTCGTGCTAGACGTAAAGAATTTTCTGGCTGAACGGGCGCAGGTTTTGGTGAACGCCGGTATCGACCCTCAGCGCATCGTTCTAGACCCCGGCTTCGGCTTTGGCAAGACGGCGGGCCAGAACTACTCCATGTTGCGGCGGCTCGACAGCATGCAGGTAGCGAGCTACCCATGGCTGTTGGGTTTTTCGCGCAAATCCATGCTGGGCCATGTCGTGGGGCGTGAGCCGCGTGAAAGAGTCGCGGCCAGCTTAGCCGCGGCGCTTTACGGCCTTGAAAAAGGCGGCCACATCCTCCGTGTGCATGATGTCGCAGAAACTGTGGATGCGGTAAAAATATGGCAAACAATAAAAGATGAGTCATTTGTATGAGCACACGTCAATATTTTGGTACTGATGGCATACGGGGCCGGGTAGGCGGGCCAACCATTAATGCGGAGTTCGCTCTGCGTCTGGGCTATGCAGCCGGGCGCGTGCTGGCACGTCGCCAGCCCGGCCATGGCCGCCCTGCGGTAGTTATTGGTAAGGACACGCGAATTTCCGGTTACATGCTGGAATCCGCCCTGGAAGCGGGGCTTTCCGCCGCCGGCATCGACGTTCTACTCGCGGGGCCTGTGCCCACTCCGGCAGTGGCTTATCTGACACGAACTTTCCGCTTGGTGGCTGGTATTGTGATCAGCGCATCGCATAACCCTTACCACGATAACGGCATCAAATTCTTTTCCGGCGATGGTATGAAGCTGCCGGATGAAGTTGAGGCTGAAATCGAGGCCATGCTCACCGAGCCCTTGGATTGTGTTGATTCTGAACACCTGGGGCGGGCCCGCAGAGTGGAGGATGCAGCCGGTCGCTATATCGAATTCTGCAAAAGCGCCTTTCCTAACGAACTGGCGCTTTCCGGCATGTCCATCGTTGTCGATGCTGCTCACGGCGCGGCTTATCACATTGCGCCTCATGTATTCCGCGAGCTGGGCGCCGAAGTATTCGCAGTAGGGTGCAAACCAGACGGGTTCAATATCAACGAAGGTGTAGGTGCCACTTACCCGGACCATCTCGTTGAACAGGTCCGCGCGCATGGGGCCGACCTTGGAATTGCTCTGGACGGCGATGCCGACCGTTTACAGATGGTTGATGCCGATGGCAGACTCTACAACGGCGATGAACTGCTGTACGTGATTGTCCGCGACCGCATGCGCCTCAAGCCGGTGGAAGGCGTGGTGGGCACGTTGATGACCAACTTCGGCTTTGAAAAACGCATGAAGGATCTCAGCATTCCCTTTGAGCGCGCCAAGGTGGGTGACCGCTACGTGCTGGAATTGCTGCAACAGAAAGGCTGGCTGTATGGTGGCGAAAGCTCGGGCCATCTGTTGTGTCTCGATCAGCACACCACAGGCGATGGCATCATTGCCGCGCTACAGGTTTTGCAGGCAATGGCGCGTACCGGCGCAAGCTTGGCGGAACAAGTGAGTGATTTACGCATGTACCCGCAGAAAATGGTGAACGTGCATCTGGAGCCGGGTACAGATTGGCAGAACCATGCCGGGCTGGCCGCAGCGACGCGTGAGGTAGAAGCCATGTTGGCCGGGCGTGGGCGGGTGTTGATCCGTGCATCAGGCACGGAGCCCAAGCTGCGCTTAATGGTTGAGGCCGAAGACGCCGCACTGGCGGAAGCAGGCGTGCAAAAATTGGTTGCAGTGGATTTAACAAACAGTTAATGTTGGTGTCTATATATTGACACAATGCAGGCCGATAATGGCTGCATTGTGTCATTCGGCCTGATTCATTGACTATGCTAGAAATACTTGACAGTTCTCTTAGCCACGCGCATCAGCTGGCCTTGCCGCGTATTGCTGCGGGTAGCTTGGAATTGACTGTGGCGCGGACCGCTGAAGAGCTTGAGGCCTCGCAGCGGTTGCGCTTCACTGTGTTCAGCGAAGAGATGAACGCGGTCTTTCCTGAATCCGCCAATGGTCTGGACGTAGACGAATACGACCCTTGGTGTGAGCATCTACTGGTGCGTGAACAGCTGACAGGCCAGGTTGTGGGAACGTATCGCTTGCTGACCCCGGTTAACGCAGAGCGGCTGGGGCGTTATTACTCAGAATCTGAGTTCGATCTCTCCAGCCTGGGTGATATGCGCAAGCAGGTCATCGAGCTGGGTCGTTCCTGCATTCATCCGGATTACCGCAACGGCGCGGTCATCATGCTGTTATGGGCGGGTATTGCCAACATCGTCAAGCACCTGAAGTTGCGCTATGTGCTGGGCTGTGCCAGCGTCAGTCTGCGCGATGGCGGGGTGACGGCCGCCCATGTCTGGCACCAAGCCAAGCACAGCATGGCTGAAGCCAAGCATCTGCCGGTGCTGCGCCCCCATCATCCGTACCCGGTCGGGCGTCTTGAACTTGATGCCGATCTCCCCGCCCGCATGCCCCCGCTTATCAAAGGGTATCTGAAGGTCGGCGGCCGTATTTGCGGTGAGCCCGCCTGGGATCCAGACTTCAACACCGCTGATTTTCCGGTTTTCCTGGAAATCGACGATATGGATGCGCGCTACCGCCGACATTTCGGCATTGACTGACTCAAACAGGCTGGACTTCAACCTTTATATGGAAGCCGGCCTTTTTCCATTCTGTGCGTTCGCTCTCGAGCGAATAGGCCGTCAGAGGCCGTGACTGCAACCATGATTCCGAAGCGTGGATGCTTACATGCTTGTCGTTCACGCTCAGGCGCAGCGGCAATTCAGTCATGTCTTCGCGGCGGCGGCACAGCAGCACAGCCAGACGCAGGCAGAACAGGGCAAGCCAATGGCCGCGGGTGTTTTCCGGCAAGTGTTTGGGCAGTTTCCCCAGGTGGCCGAGCGCAAAAGCCGACATCAGGGCTTGTTCATGGGTGGAAAAGCCCGGCATATCAGCGTTTCCCAGCACGTAAGCGGTGTGCTTGTCGTAATTTGAGTACGAAATACTGATGCCGACCTCATGCAGTTTGGCGACCCAACTTATGGTGCGGGCGAGTTCTTGTTTTTCGTTGTCGTCGGGCAGGCCCAGTTGTTCGAATAGGGCTATGGCGATGGCTTCGACACGTTGGGCCTGCAACGCGTCGAGCTGGTAGCGGTGCATGAATTGCTTAACGGTTTCTTCGCGCTTGTCGTGTTTGGAGTCACGCCCCAGCAGGTCATACAGGACACCCACCCGCAAAGCACCGTCACCCGCGCGCATGAGGTCGATTTTCAGTTCTTGAAAAGCAGCCAGCATAATGGCCAGCCCGCCTGCCAAGACGACAGCGCGGTCGGGCTTAAGGCCGGGCAAAGTGTCCATATCCACCCGGCCATCGCGAACCAGTTTGTCTCGCAACCCTTCCAGGCCCTCACGTGTAATGCCCTTGGTGGACAGCCCGGTTTCGGCCAGGACAGCGATCAGCCCTTTGGCTGTACCCGATGAGCCGTAGGCTTGCTCCCAGCCTGTTTGCTTGTAAGGACGCGCGATGGTTTCAATTTCCCGGCGTGCCGCCATGACGGCCTTGCGCATGCGTTCCGCAGTGATTCGGCCATCGGGAAAGAAACGTCTGGTGTAGCTGACGCAGCCCATGGCCAATGAGCTCATGTGCAGAGGTCTGAACTCCTGACCAATGATGACTTCTGTGGAGCCCCCGCCAATATCAATCATGAGGCGCCGGTCAGGGGAAGGTGGCAACTCGTGGGTTACGCCCGTGAAGATGAGTCGAGCCTCTTCTTGCCCCGAAATAATCTCTATCGGGAAGCCCAAAGCCTCTTCCAGCCGTGGCAGAACTTCCAGCGCATTGCTGGCAATACGTAGCGTATTTGTTGCGACCGCTCGCACGCGGTTAGGGTGAAAGCCTTCGATGCGCTCCGAAAAGCGTTGTAGGGACTCTATGGCGCGTTGTATCGCGGCTTCGTCCAGAATGTTGCTGCGCCCCAGGCCGGCAGCCAGTCTGACATGTTCCTTCAGGCGATCGATAGAGTAGATCTGGGCGGCGCCGTCGAGGTGGACGACCCGGCCGATGGAGAGTCGGAAGCTGTTCGACCCCAGGTCGATGGCGGCAAGAAGGGAATCCATGGGCGTACTTTACTACTGAATGTCCCTGATTATAGTTGTCCCGATGTTGTGCGGCGGCTGCGGCCCAGGCATGTCAATTTTGGGATGCTGTCATATGCCTGTAAGATTTCTGAAGTACATAGAAACGTTTCGCTTTTCAATTTTTAATTGTGGCAACCCATGCTCCCTTCTTCTTGCGAACCTACGCTGCTTAATCGTGAATTATCGTTGTTGAAGTTTAACGAGCGCGTGCTTGCCATGGCGGAACGGCCCGAAGTGCCGCTGCTGGAACGTTTGCGTTATTTATGCATTGTCGGCTCCAACCTTGATGAATTCTTTGAGATTCGTATCGCCAGTGTGAAAGAGCAGCAAAGGCTGAATCCCGACTTGGTTGCGCCCGACGGTTATACGCCGGATGCCGCTTTTGCCCGCATTCATGTTGCTACCCACGAGCTGGTCGACCGCCAGAACGCTTTACTGACGGACGCTGTTTTACCCGCGTTGTTGGAAGAGGGGGTCGGCCTGCTGCCTAGTCGCGATTGGAACGATGAGGTTCGCAAGTGGGCGCATGATTTGTTCGTGCGCGATGTCATGCCGCTGCTCACGCCGATTGGGCTGAACCCCACTCACCCTTTTCCACGTGTCTACAACAAAAGCCTGAATTTTATTGTGCCGTTGTCCGGCCAGGATGCCTTTGGGCGCGCCGCCTCGATCGCCATTATGCAGGCGCCCCGTGCGTTGCCGCGCATTATTAAGGTGCCGGTCGAGGTCTGTGGCCTGCCGCATGGCTTTGTTTTGTTAACGGCGCTGATCCGTGCTTTTGTCGCTGATTTGTTTCCGGGCATGGATGTCAAAGGCTGCTACCAGTGGCGGGTGACGCGCAACAGCGATTTGTTCGTTGACGAAGAGGAAATCACCAACCTACGCCAAGCGTTGCAAGGGGAATTGTCGCAGCGGAATTTCGGCGCTGCGGTAAGGCTGGAAATTGACGACTCCATGCCGTCAGAGCTGGAGCTCTTTCTACAAAACGAGTTCAGCCTGGCCGCACAGGATACGTACCGTGTACGGGGTCCGGTCAACCTGGCTCGTCTCATGCAGTTGTGTAATGCGGTCGACCGCCCCGATTTACTGTTCCCTGCTTACCGGGCGCCGGTACCCGCACCTTTCAAAAAGCTGGAAGGGCACCCTGACGAACTTTTCGAGGCCATTTCCCGCCAAGATCAATTGCTGCATCATCCGTACCAGTCTTTCCAGCCCGTGCTGGATTTTCTGACTGCTGCGGCCACCGATCCGAACGTGGTAGCTATCAAGCAGACCATCTACCGTACAGGCGAAGACTCCGAGCTCATGCGTTTGTTGGTTGCAGCGGCCAAGGCGGGTAAGGAAGTCACCGTGGTGGTGGAGCTCATGGCGCGTTTTGATGAGCAGACGAACATCAATTGGGCCGCCCGGCTGGAAGAGGTGGGCGCCCATGTCAGCTACGGGGTGGTCGGGCACAAGACGCATGCCAAAATGCTGCTGGTGCTGCGCCGGGAAGGCGGGCGTATCAAGCGCTACGGGCATTTGGGCACGGGCAATTACCACCCACGCACGGCAACGCTTTATACGGATTTCGGGTTGATCACCGCGGATCAGCGCATGTGCGAAGACATGGACAAGGTGTTTTCGCTCTTGACCGGCCTGGGCGCACGGCGGCCTTTGCGGCTGTTGCTGCAATCGCCTTTTACGTTGCATGAAACGACGATGGCTATGGTCCGGGCCGAGGTGCAGGCGGCCAAGGAAGGAAAACGCGCCCGCATCATGGCCAAGATGAATTCCCTGTTGGAACCCAACATCATTGATGCGCTTTACAAGGCCAGTCAGGCTGGCGTGAAAATCGACCTCATTGTGCGGGGGGCATGCGCCTTGCGGGCGGGTGTGCCAGGGTTGTCTGAAAATATCAGGGTGCGCTCCATTGTGGGCCGATTCCTTGAACATTCTCGCGTTTTCTACTTTTATGCCGGTGGGGCGGAACATGTGTATTTGTCTTCCGCCGACTGGATGGACCGCAATTTCTTCCGGCGCGTAGAAGTCGCGTTTCCCATTCTGGATCGCCGTCTCAAGCGCCGGGTGGTGCGCGAAGCCTTCACCATTGCCCTGCGTGACAACCAATTGGCGTGGAAGGCGTTGCCTAATGGTGCGTATGCCCGGGTGCGCAGCCGCTCCAAGCCCGTAAACATGCACCATGTTCTGATGGAAGAGTTGGGTTCATGATGCATCGTGGGTGATGTTCGGTCGTGGCATTGCCTGTTACGATGCTTTTTATTGCAGTGTCACGAACATGTCATATTCATTGCTTAACATTTCGCCTGATCGCATGATTTCTCATTGCTACAACGGTCTCTCTACTAGGACACCATTCATGTTCACACGCGTATTCAAGCAATTTTCCATCGGCGTAGCGCTGTCCGCAGCCGCTTTGTCGGCACAAGCTGTAGATATCACCGGCGCAGGCGCTTCCTTCCCCTATCCGGCTTATGCCAAATGGGCGGCTCAATACCATAAGGAAACCGGCAGTCGTATCAACTACCAGTCCATTGGTTCGGGTGGCGGCCAACAACAGATCATTGCCAAGACCGTCGATTTCGGTGCGTCGGACGATCCGATGAAAGCGGCTGATCTGACAGAAAACAATCTGCTGCAGTTCCCAGCCATCATTGGCGGGGTGGTGCCGGTCATCAACGTGAACGGTATCAAGCCCGGTGAGCTCAAGATTTCCGGCGAGGTGTTGGCCAATATCTACCTGAAAAAGATCACCAAGTGGAACGACGACGCGATCAAGGCACTGAACCCTGACGTCGAACTGCCTAACGCCTCCATCATCGTGGTGCACCGTTCCGATGGTTCCGGCACTACCTTTAACTGGACCAATTATCTGTCCAAGGTCTCCAGCGAGTGGAAAGAAACCGTCGGCGAGGGCAAGGCTGTGAAGTGGCCTGTAGGCCAGGGTGGCAAAGGTAACGAAGGTGTGGCCGCCTATGTGCGTCAACTGAAGAACTCGATCGGTTACGTTGAGTATGCCTACGCCAAGCAGAACAACCTTTCCTGGACGCAAATGCAGAATAAAGATGGCAACTTCGTTCAGCCATCGCAAGACACCTTTGCCGCAGCTGCAGCGAACGCAGACTGGAGCAGCGCACCTGGCATGGGCGTGGTTCTGACCGACGAGCCGGGCGCGGATTCCTGGCCCATCACTGCCGCCAGCTTCATCCTGATGCACAAGAATCAGGACAAGCCTAACAACGGCAAGGCTGTGCTGGAATTCTTCGACTGGGCATTCAAGAACGGCAAGGAAATGGCTGCCGAACTCGACTATGTTCCCATGCCTGACAGCGTGGTGACGCAGATCCAAGATGCATGGAAGGCAGAGGTCAAGGCGGCCGATGGCACGCAGATCTGGCAGTAACAGGTAAAATCGGGGCCAATTGGTTCCGATATGAACCGGCAGGGACGGCGCTGTATAAGGTTATGGCGCCGTTTCTGTTCATCTAAAACCCTTTCATCGTTGTATTTTCCACCGGTGTAACGTCAAGCAAGCCGTCATGAAGAGTCATTCCAACGCGCTGATGGACCTTTTGTTCAAGAACCTGACGCGCTCTTTCGCGTTCCTGGTGTTCATTCTCCTGGCGGCCATTATGGCGTCGCTAATCTACGGTAGCCGAGAGTCTATTGCCGAACATGGGCTGGCTTTTCTGTGGACCAATGAATGGGACCCAGTACGCAACGTTTATGGTGCGCTGGTGCCGATTACCGGTACGCTGCTCACCTCACTGATCGCACTCATCATCGCAGTGCCTGTGTCATTTGGCATTGCCATGTTCCTGACCGAGCTCTCGCCTGTTTGGTTGCGTCGCCCGCTGGGTACCGCGATTGAGATGCTGGCCGCCATTCCGTCCATTATTTACGGCATGTGGGGCTTGTTTGTTTTTGTGCCTATTTTCCAGCAGTACGTCCAGCCGCACATCATCAACGTGTTTGAAGGCGTGCCGGTGCTGGGCCAGTTGTTTGGAGGCCCGCCTTTTGGTATTGGCGTATTCACTGCGGGTCTGATTCTTTCCATCATGATTATTCCCTTCATCGCGGCTGTGATGCGCGATGTTTTTGAGCTGGTGCCGTCTCTTCTGAAAGAGTCGGCCTATGGCCTGGGAAGCACGACTTGGGAAGTGACTTGGAAGGTGGTGTTGCCCTACACAAAAAGTGGGGTGATCGGCGGCATTATGTTGGGGCTGGGAAGAGCCTTGGGCGAAACCATGGCCGTCACCTTCGTGATAGGCAACTCTTTCAATCTTCCTGAATCGATATTTGCGCCTTCCAACTCCATTGCATCGGCCTTGGCGAATGAGTTCAACGAAGCCGGTGGCATGCAGAAGGCCGCGTTGCTGGAATTAGGCTTGATCCTGTTCCTGATCACCACTGTTGTGCTCGCCTTCTCCAAGCTGCTGTTGCAGCGCATGTCGAAATCTGAAGGCACTTCGAGTTAAGCGGGAAAGCCATCATGTTTGAAAACGATTCCGTCGTCAGCCTGTCCAACCGCGTGTATCGGCGCAGGCAAATTGTCAACCGCGTGATGCTCACCCTGTCTAGCGCAGCGGTGGTCTTTGGCCTGTTCTGGTTGTTCTGGATCATCATCACGCTGCTGACCAAAGGGGCTTCTGCGCTATCCTTCACGTTGCTGACCCAGCCGACACCGCCCCCGGGCGTCGACGGGGGCCTGTTGAACGCCATTGTCGGCAGCGTACTGATGGCGCTGGTGGCCACCCTGATCGGCACCCCCATCGGCGTACTCGCTGGCACTTACTTGGCTGAGTACGGCAACCGGGGTTGGCTGGCACCTGCCACCCGTTTCCTGAACGACGTGCTGCTGTCGGCGCCCTCGATTGTTATTGGCCTGTTCATCTATGCGGTGTACGTGGCGCAGGTTGAGCATTATTCCGGTTGGGCGGGGGCGTTGGCCCTGGCTATCATCGTGGTGCCGGTGGTGGTGCGTTCCACCGACAACATGTTGGCTCTGGTGCCCAACAGTCTGCGCGAAGCTGCGGCCGCATTGGGTTGCCCCAAATATCGCATCATCACGCTCATCTGTTATCGCGCCGCACGTTCCGGCATGATTACCGGTGTTCTACTGGCGATTGCCCGTATTTCGGGTGAAACCGCACCTTTGTTGTTTACCGCACTGAACAATCAGTTCATGTCGTTCAATATGAATGCGCCCATCGCCAACCTGCCGGTGGTGATCTTCCAGTACGCGGCCAGCCCGTTCGAGGACTGGAACCGTCTTGCCTGGGCGGGCGCTGTCATGATCACCTTGCTGGTATTGGGCATCAATATTCTGGCTCGCAGCCTTTTCCGCAACAAATAAGCTGATGGCGGCCAGACCGCCCGGATCTTTCAAATGACTACTTCCGCTACTGCTGATCGCATCAAGCTTGATGTTAAGAATCTGAATTTCTACTACGGCAACTTTCACGCTATCAAAGATGTCAGTTTGCCCATTTTTGAAAACAAGGTAACCGCCTTTATCGGCCCGTCGGGCTGCGGCAAGTCCACCTTGCTGCGCACGTTTAACCGCATGTTTGAGTTGTACCCTGGCCAGCGCGCCGAAGGTGAGATTTTGCTGGATGGCGAGAACCTGCTTCAGTCCAAGCTGGACATCTCTCTCATTCGCGCCAAGGTGGGGATGGTGTTCCAGAAGCCCACGCCTTTCCCCATGAGCATTTATGACAACGTGGCGTTTGGCGTGCGTTTGTTTGAAAAGCTCAGCAAAGCTGAGATGGACGAACGTGTTGAATGGGCGCTCAGCAAGGCCGCGCTGTGGAATGAGGTGAAGGACAAACTCGGCCAGAGCGGCAATGGTTTGTCCGGCGGGCAGCAACAGCGTCTGTGCATTGCCCGGGGCGTGGCGATCAAGCCTGAAATCCTTTTGCTTGATGAGCCGTGCTCTGCACTGGACCCGATATCCACCGCCAAGATTGAAGAGCTTATCGCTGAACTCAAGTCTGACTATACGGTGGTCATCGTTACCCACAACATGCAGCAGGCGGCGCGCTGTTCTGATTACACCGCCTACATGTATCTGGGTGAACTGATGGAATACGGCGAAACCGACCAGATCTTCGTAAAACCCGCCCGCAAGGAAACGGAAGACTACATCACTGGCCGTTTCGGCTAAGCGAGCCAGCGTCCTTCAGGGCGCCTACGCTTAAGCCTGATCGTCGCCAAGACAGAAGCATAAAAGCCCACTTCACGGTTTGGAACCGGAGTGGGCTTTTTCGTGGGCGTCACAGGGATGGTTGTGAGGATTGCGGTTCGTAGCAATCGGGTCTAGAGGCGGGGCGCAAGAATCGAGTACCATCAACTTCAATAATTTGAAGATTTGAAATGCCGTAATCAAAGAGCGGCGGATACAACAAAAGGAGACACGATGTCAACCACCATCAACACCATGCTGGTCGAAAAAAGGGTCATCCATCCCCCAGCGGAGTTTTCGGCCCAGGCGCGGATTTCTAGTATGGAGCAGTACCAGGCTTTGTGTGAGGAAGCAGAGCAGAACCTCGAGGAATTCTGGCGGAATATGGCGGAATCGGGCCTGGAATGGCGCAAGCCGTTCACCAAGGTGCTTGATGACTCAAACGCGCCGTTCTACACCTGGTTTGAAGATGGTGAGCTGAACGTTTCCGAAAACTGCTTAGATATTCATCTGAAAAATGGCAACGCCGACAAAACTGCGCTGATTTTTGAAGCGGATGACGGCTCGGTCGAAACTGTGACCTACCGCCAACTGCATGCAAGGGTGTGCCGCATTGCCAATGGCATACGCGCCCTGGGCTATGGCAAGGGCGACCGAGCCATCCTTTACCTGCCCATGTCGATCGAGGCCATTGCGATGATGCAGGCCTGCGCCCGCCTGGGTTTGACCCATTCCGTGGTGTTTGGCGGCTTCTCGGCGCGCAGCCTGCATCAGCGCATTGTCGATGTCGGCGCCCGGCTGGTGCTCACAGCGGACGCTCAGATGCGTGGCGGAAGGCAGATCCCCTTGAAAGCAGCCGTGGATGAGGCGCTGGCTTATGAAGGGGGTGATGTTGTTGAAAAAGTGGTGGTGTATCAGCGCACAGGAGCCGACATCAATTGGGAGGAAGGGCGTGATGTTCCGTTGAGCGAACTTGAGACAGGGCAGTCTGAAGAATGTGAGCCTGTGGCGGTCGAAGCCGAGCACCCGCTGTTTGTGTTGTATACCTCGGGTTCCACTGGCAAACCCAAGGGGGTGCAGCATGCCTCGGCCGGGTATCTGCTGTGGGCCAAGCAAACTGCCCAATGGGTATTCGACGCCCGGCCTGAAGATGTGTTCTGGTGTACCGCCGACATTGGCTGGGTAACAGGGCATTCTTACATTACCTACGGCTCGTTGGCGGCGGGGCTGACTCAGATTGTGTTTGAGGGCATTCCCACCTATCCCCATGCCGGACGTTTCTGGGAAATGATCCAGCGCCATGGCGTCACCATTTTTTATACGGCGCCCACTGCCATCCGCTCACTGATTAAGGCTTCTGAACAAAGCCCAGAACATCATCCCAGCCGTTACGACCTTTCCAGCCTGCGTTTATTGGGCTCGGTGGGAGAACCCATCAACCCCGAAGCCTGGATGTGGTACTACGAGAATGTGGGCGGCTCGCGCTGTCCGATTGTTGACACATGGTGGCAGACTGAAACGGGTGGGCATATTCTCACGCCTTTACCCGGCGCCACACCTTTGAAGCCGGGCTCCTGCACGCTGCCCCTTCCCGGCATCGATGCGGCGGTGGTTGACGAAGCAGGGAACGAACTGCCCCCTGGAGCAGGGGGCTTGTTGGTGATTCGCCGACCCTGGCCGGCCATGATACGAGCGGTGTGGGGGGACGAAAACCGCTATCGCAGCAGTTACTTCCCCGATGAGTTGCGCGGCATGTATATGGCGGGCGACAACGCTCAGCGCGATGAGGACGGCTATTTCTGGATATTGGGCCGGACGGATGACGTATTAAGCGTGTCCGGCCACAGGTTGGGCGGGACGGAGATCGAATCCGCTTTGGTGGCTCACGAACTGGTGGCCGAAGCGGCGGTAGTAGGGCGGCCGGATGCCACAACGGGCGAGGCGATTGTGGCCTTCGTCATGCTCAAGCAGGCCGCGCCAAGCGCTGAAGAAGCGCAGAAGGTGGCTGAAACCTTGCGCAACTGGGTGGCTAGCCAGGTAGGGCCGATCGCCAAGCCCAAGGATATCCGCTTTGGCAACAACCTGCCCAAAACGCGTTCTGGGAAAATCATGCGTCGCCTATTAAGGCTGGTGGCTGAAGGCAGGGAAATCGACCAGGATACATCCACGCTTGAAAACCCTGACGTGCTTAAGCAGTTCTCGGGCGTTTACTGAGCGGGCGCTTCGCCGTCACCCAGCGGTTTTCCCAAACCCAGGCTGCGCAGCGTGGGCAGGGCGGCTTGGGCGGCGGCGACACCTTGCTCAATAGCGAGTTCGGCGCGGTGAAAGTCCAGCAGGCCCAGCGAGGCCAGGCGCGGGGCAATGACAGCGTCGGCAGGGTCGCCCGCCATGCGGCTGCGGGTGATTCTGACCTGCATAATATTGATGCTGCTCGACAGAATATCGATCAGAGAAGGCATGGGCTCGACCTCGGGAGGGCTGCCCGACAGCCACGATGACAAGGCTTCCGGCAAGTGTGCTCGCCAGGCGCTGCCTACTGTAGAACGCAGCTTTTGTTCAGGCTCAGGTTCCAGGTGGCGGCCAAGAATATCGGTGTTCAGGTCCACGGCCACCACGATGTCGGCGTCCATTGAGCGCGCCAGTGAAACGGGCACTGGGTTAACCAGACCACCATCCACTAACAGGCGTTCCTGAAGCCAGCAGGGTGAAAACAGCCCAGGCAGCGCAATGGAGGCTCGCACCGCGTCAGTGGTAGACCCTTCCTTCAGCCAGACCTCCTGGCCGGTGTGCAGATCGGTGGCTACCGCAGCAAACGGCAAGTTGAGTGCTTGGATGGGGCAATCCATGAAATGCTTCTGGAAGAAGCTCATCAGGCGCTCACCCTTGAGCATGCCGCCATTCAGATGAAAATCCATCAGTGACACGACATCGCGTAGGTTGAGCGAGCGAACCCACTGTTCGAAGCGGTCAAGCTCCCCTGCTGCATAGGCTGCGCCGACCAAGGCGCCAATTGAGGTGCCGCAGATGATGTCAGGCTGGATGCCAGCCTCTTCTAGCGTGCGCAGTACGCCAATGTGGGCCCAGCCGCGGGCCGAGCCGCTGCCTAGCGCCAAGGCCAGGCGGGGTTTACGCTTTACGGGAGGCATCATGGTGAGGGAGGCTTATTTAGTTCCAGCGGCCGCCGAGAGAATAGCGGCCGGCGCCCAGCATGAGTACGGCTATGCCGGCCCCCAGAAACATGGCCTGGAGCTCCAGCCGCCAGCCGCCGTTGGAAGTGAAGTGGGAGAAATGCCCACTGTGGGCCAGAAGCAAGGCGAACAGCATATTGACGATGATAAGGGCGGCTCCCAGGCGTGTGTAAACACCCAATATCAGCAGCAGCGGAGCCAGCACTTCACCCAGGTAAACGCCCCAGGCCAGAAACGCAGGCAGGCCACGCATAGCCAGCATGGCCTCGATGCCGCCGATGCCGTGCTTGATTTTGGCCCAGCCATGGAAAAAAATCAGTATGCCAAGCACCAGGCGCAGCAGCAGCCTTGCAAGATCGTCGAGAGAATTCTGGGACATACAAGATAGCGTAGATTGCAGTTGCGGGGATTATAGGCCGCTCGTATGTCTGTACCGCTATTCAATTTGCAGTTGTTTTTTCTGCCAGAGTAGCGCCGTCCCCGACTGTGGGCATCTCTGCATCGCGATAGGTGGAGACCAGCCCCGGAAATTGCGAAAAATGAATTTTGAAATCTTCATCGCAAGGGATGAGGGCGTGGCCTCGGGCATCGACAATAATGGTGCTGGGCTGCGCTGAATTGATAACCGGCGCAAGCTCTTCAGTCGTGGCGCCGGTGCTGAGCGGCAGTAGTTTTTTGTTGGCGGCTTGCGCTGCCAACACCGTGACGAGATATTCGTGGCAGTAATCGGCGCACAAAGCCACGGTTGATCCGGGAGTCGGGTCCATATTGGCCAGTGCAACGCTCATGGCGTGGACGGCAACGGCGAGTTCCGAATAGGAGACGGCGATTTCGCTGTCGTCCAGGGCGATATGTTCGCCAAAATTCTCTGCAATGGAATTCAGATACTGCGCGGGTGACATAAACCAACATCCTTGTTCAAAGGGATAGCGCAACAAGTATAGAGAGTCGCCTTCTGGCTGTCGTGTCCGATTCCTAAGGGGTTTCCCGAGCATGGGGTGGCGGTTCTGTTGAGACGCACAATGACATAAGCGTACAACCCACGCAAATCGGGCGATAGCGGTCTTTTCTGCGCGGACAGTCTAATATGCCGGTCTGACACTTACGGAGGAAACATGCTTCGCATCGGCATTATGGCGGCCTTGTATGAGGAGATCGCTGATCTGCTCGACACGATGGAAAACGTGGTGACCCGTCGCATCGGCATGCGGGATTATCATGCGGGCACATTGCATGGTCAGGATTGCGTGGTGGTCCTGGCGCGCATCGGTAAGGTGGCCGCAGCTGCGACAGCGGTGACCTTGATACGGGAATTCAGTGTTGATCGCCTGGTTTTTACCGGCTTGGCGGGCGGCGTCGCCAGCCACGTCAATGTGGGCGATGTTGTCATTGGCACGGCGCTGCTGCAACATGATCTGGACGCTAGCCCGTTGTTTCCTCGCCATGAGATTCCTCTGTTGAGCCGAAGCCGTATCTCGGCCGATAGTGGTTTGAGCGCCAAGCTTGAGCAAGCGGCTCAGCGCTACATACAGCAGGAATGGGCGCAGGATATTGTTCCCGCAACACGCGAGGCGTTCCGTTTATCGGTTCCCCGCGTTCATGTCGGGCTGATAATCAGCGGCGATCAGTTCGTGAACCGTGTCGCAAGCGTGCGGGCACTGCGCGAAGCGCTGCCGGATGCTTTGTGTGTGGAGATGGAAGGGGCTGCTGTGGCACAGGTCTGCCATGAGTACGGTGCGCGTTTTGCCATCGTACGCACGGTGTCAGATCGCGCTGATGATTCTGCCAGCCACGACTTCAGCGGTTTTCTTGCGGCTGTCGCCAGCCATTATTCTGCTGGTATTTTGCGGCAAGTTCTGGATACCTTGTAGAGGTGTTAGCTGGGCAGGCCGCCCGCTTCAGGCATAACAGGAATATCCAGTTCACCAAGCATCCAGGCAAACAGGCCGTCTACCCATGTATGAGCGGGCAGGCCCAAGGTTTGGTGCAGGTGTGTGGCGCGTTCGCGTAGCGCTTCAAAATCTACGGATGGCGAGCGCTTGAAAGCAATGGCCACAATATTGCCGTCGTGGACTTCCGGCAGCCATGCGACCGCTTCAAATGCGGTTTCCATCATCCGTATATGCCGCCCATGATCGGGCCAGTCGCAATAAAGATTGACAGTCATTATGCCGTCGCGGCTCAGGGTGTTGGCGCAAGCGGCGTAGAAAGCCTCAGAACTCACAGCCGGTGCATGGGCACGGGCGTCGTATAGGTCAACCTGCAGTATGTCTATGGTGCGGCGCCGCGAGAAATCGTTGACGTAATCGAGTGCGTCCATATTCAGGACGTTAAGCCGATCGTCATTGGGAGGCAGGGCGAATTGCTGGCGGCAGGTGGAGATAACGTCCGGGTTGAGTTCCACCGCCGTGACGTGCGAGGCCAGCAAGCGTTGATAGCAAAACTTGGTAAGCGCTGCGGCCCCTAAGCCCAATTGAACGATATGTTCGGCATGGTCACGAAACAGCAGCCACATCATCATCTGCTGGACATATTCCAGCTCGATATCGTCGGGCCGGGCGACCCGCATAGCGCCTTGCACGGCAGGGGTGCCAAAGTGCAGGGTTCGCAGGCCATCGTTTTCCAAAATGGTCAGCATGGGTAAACCGCTCAATGACAACGGCCTTCCGAGGATATAACTTCGGAAGGCCGTAAATGAGTGGTCGGGGCGGCGGGATTCGAACTCGCGACCCTCTGGTCCCAAACCAGATGCGCTACCAGGCTGCGCTACGCCCCGACAAGAACGTGACTATAACACACTATTTTTAATCGTGCCTGAGCCTCATGTTTCCTCGGGTGTGGCTGGGGCCTCTGAAGCAGGTAAACGTTCGACGAATACCTTGGCAATGCGACGCCCGTCTAGCTGGAGGATGCGGAAGTGCAGCGTGTCTTTGCCATGATTTACCGTGAAGGTTTCACCGACTTCCGGCAGTTTGCCCAGCTGCTGCAGCAGGAACCCGGCCACCGTGCTGAAATCGTCGTTTTCGGAGGCCAGTTCGTCGATGTCCAGCGTTTGCTCGAACTGGTGCAGATCGGTACCGCCTTCCACAATCCACTGGTTCTCAGACTTAGCAATGATGTCTGGGGTTTCGTCTTCGTCCGGGAAGTCTCCGGCAATGGCTTCAAAGACGTCCATAGGGGTGACCAGACCTTCGACCGTACCGAACTCATTGATAACAATGACCAACTGACCACGAGCGGATTTCAAGGTATTGATGAGATCCAGCATGCGTACGGTCTCGTGCACGATGATGGGGGGGCGCAAGCGCTGTTGGTTTACCTTGCCGTCAACGATGAGGTCGGTGATGAGGTCCTTGGCGCGGCCGATGCCGACGATTTCATCCAACGAACCCCGGCACACGGGGTAGAAACCATGGGGGGTCTTGTTGATGTTGGCGCGGATGGTTTCCGCGTCGCTATCCAGGTTGACCCAGGAGATATCGGTGCGTGGCGTCATGACTGAATGCACGTTGCGTTCCGCCAGGCGCAGCACACCGCTGACCATATAGCGCTCTTCCTCGGCAAAAGGAATGGGCTCTTCAGATGGCATTTCGTCAGTGGGGGAGTCGGCCTCAGCGCTGCTGCGCTTGCCCAGCATACGTAGCACGGTTTCCGCAGTACGTTCGCGCATGGGGCGGTCGGAACGCATGAGCAGGAGGTTGCGTCGCGCCAACTGGTTAAGAAACTCAATAATGACGGAAAAGCCAATGGCGGCATATAGATAGCCCTTGGGCACCTTAAAGCCGAAGCCTTCTGCTACCAGAGAAAAACCGATCATGAGCAAAAAGCCCAGACACAGAATCACGACGGTGGGGTGTGCGTTCACAAATCGGGTGAGCGGCTTGGACGCGAACAGCATCACACCCATGGCGATGATGACGGCAGCCATCATGACCTCAAGGTGGTCCACCATGCCGACAGCCGTGATGACGGCATCGAGTGAAAACACCGCGTCAAGCACCACGATCTGCGTCACGATGACGCCGAAGCTGGCGTACGCGGGCGACTGAAGTACAGCATGACGCTGACCTTCAACGCGTTCGTGCATTTCCATCGTGCCTTTGAAAACGAGGAAAAAGCCGCCCACTATGAGAATGAGATCACGCCCCGAAAACCCAATGTTGCCAACATGGAACAGTGGCGTGGTGAGGTGGAACATCCAGGAAATGACTGACAGCAAGCCCAGGCGCATGAGCAACGCCAGTGATAAGCCCAAAACACGCGCTTTGTCGCGCTGATGCGGGGGAAGCTTGTCTGAAAGAATGGCGATGAAGATGAGGTTGTCTATCCCTAGGACAATCTCAAGGACGACCAGGGTGAGAAGGCCGACCCATACAGTAGGGTCAAGCAATAGCTCCATTACGATGTAATCCGGAAAACAAAAAAAGCATTATAAGGACGCGGGCACGGATATCTACATCTGGAATGATTTATTTAGCCACTTCGCCGGGTCTTGACGGGCAATTATGCTCAGGATTAGCATAATGATGCAAGGCTGTAAGACTGGCCTGAGCAAACGAGAGCAGAACCTTTATTTATCACTATTTCGGGATATCGGAAATGACCATGCCCATCGTCCGGCGCTTGGCGCGTACCCTGGCATTGTTGTGTGGTGGCGTTGCCATGGCCGCAGGCGGCGCGCAGGCGCAAGAGCCCATTCGTATCGGTGAGCTGAACAGCTACAAGACACAACCTGCTTTTCTGGGCCCTTACCGAATGGGTATGGAGTTGGCGGTCGAGCAGATTAATGCGGCGGGAGGGGTGAACGGCCGGGAATTACAGCTCATTATCCGTGACGACAACTCCAACCCGGGCGACGCCGTGCGCGCGGCCGAAGAGTTGGTGACGCGTGAAAAGGTAGATGTGCTGACCGGCACGTTTCTGTCGAATATCGGTCTGGCCGTGGCTGACTATGCTCGGCACCGCAAGATCTTTTTTCTGGCCAGCGAGCCCCTGACTAACAAAATCGTGTGGGAACAGGGCAATCGCTATACGTTCCGCTTACGTAATTCCACCTATATGCAGGTGGCCATGCTGATTCCGGACGCTGTGAAAATGAACCGTAAACGTTGGGCTATCGTCTACCCCAACTACGAATATGGTCAATCTGCAGTGGAAACATTCAAGGAACTGCTAAAGCAAGCCCAGCCGGATGTCGAGTTTGTTGCCGAACAGGCCACTCCGCTGGGGCGTATTGATGCGGGCAATGTGGTACAGGCATTGGCCGATGCGAAACCGGATGCGCTTTTCAATGTGCTTTTTGCTGCCGACTTGGCTAAATTTGTGCGGGCGGGCAAGCAGCGTCGTTTTTTAGATGGCCTGCCCACCGTCAGTATGCTGTCAGGTGAACCTGAGTATCTTGACCCCCTGGGCCGGGAAACTCCCGAAGGCTGGGTCGTGACCGGCTACCCCTGGTATGCCATCGACACGCCAGAGCATCAGGCCTTTCTGGATGCTTACCAAGCTCGTTTTGACGATTACCCGCGACTGGGAACCGTCATAGGTTACAGCACCATTGTTTCCCTGGCCGAAGGTTTGCGTGCAGCGGGTTCCACCGATACCGAAGCCTTAATCAAGGCGTTTAAGGGGCTGGAAGTGTTAACGCCTTTTGGCCCGATCAGCTATCGCCCGCAAGATCATCAATCCACCATGGGCGCTTATGTGGGCAAGCTGGCGGTGCAGGACGGCAAGGGAATTATGACCGACATCCGTTATGTGGATGGCGCAACCGTGCAACCTTCCGATGAGCAGGTCGAGCAGTGGCGCCCGGCCGATGCGCAATAAGGGGCGAATCATGGCAGCTCCAAGGAGGCAGAGGTGACGCTGGCCGCGCTGCTGGTGCAGGCCCTAAATGGTCTGGCAGAAGCGTCTTCACTCTTTCTGGTGGCCGTCGGGCTGTCGCTGATATTCGGCGTTAGCCGCATCGTCAATTTCGCCCACGGTTCGCTGTATATGCTGGGGCTGTATCTGGCCTGGACGCTGTCGCAAAACTGGGGAGGCAGTGTGGTCGGCTTCTGGGCCACCATGCTGGCGGCGTCGCTACTCATTGGCGTAGTGGGCGCCTTGGTGGAAATGACGGTGTTGCGGCGTATTTACCGTGCACCGGAAATGTTTCAGCTATTGGCCACATTTGCCTTGGTGCTCGTGTTTGAAGACCTGGCTTTGTGGCTGTGGGGGCCGGAAGATCTGCTTGGCCCGCTGGCGCCGGGTCTCGAAGGTTCCGTACCCGTATTGGGCCGTTATTTCCCTGTCTATGATCTGGTGCTGATTGCTATCGGACCCTTGGTGTGGCTGGGGCTGTGGTTGTTGCTGAACCGCACGCATTGGGGCAGGCAGATTCGGGCGGCCACTCAAGACCGCGAAATGCTTGGCGCACTTGGTGTGAACCCCGCATGGCTATTTACGAGTGTGTTTGCGTTGGGCGCTTTTTTGGCCGGCCTGGCTGGCGCTTTGCAACTGCCTCGCCAGCCTGCGAATCTGGGGCTGGATCTGGCAGTCATCGGTGACGCCTTCGTGGTGGTGGTCGTAGGTGGCATGGGGTCGATTTCGGGCGCTGCGCTGGCGGCTGTCATCATTGCCCAATTAAAGGCGTTGTGTATTGCGCTGGGTGTGGTGGAAATCCTCGGTGTGCAGGTTGCCTTTCCCAAGCTCACGTTGGTTGTAGAGTTTCTCTTTATGGCCGTCGTGTTGGTGTTCCGGCCCTGGGGCCTCCTGGGTAAACCGCTGACATTACCGCGTGCGGCGGCGGGGGCGGAAGCGCCGCTGATTCCGGCTGGCCGTATGGCGCGAGCCCTGGCCGTATGTGTGGCGGTTGTGGCGCTGGGCCTGCCGCTATTAAGTGGGGTGCTGCCCTATGCCACCGTGATTGCGCAAGACATGCTGATCGCCGTGATATTCGCTGTGAGCCTGCATTTCATGATGGGTTTGGGAGGCATGGTGTCATTTGGCCATGCCGCTTACTTCGGGCTGGGCGCCTATGGTGTAGCGCTGGCTTTCAAAAGCCTGGGCTGGGGGATGGCGGCTTCTTTGCTTGCCGCACCGGTTCTGGCAGGCGTGGCGGCGCTGCTATTCGGCTGGTTCTGTGTACGGCTGGCCGGAGTGTATTTAGCCATGCTGACGCTGGCTTTTGCGCAAATCGTATGGTCGGTGGTGTATCAGTGGGATGCTGTGACGGGCGGCTCGAACGGCATGATCGGGGTGTGGCCCGAACCCTGGCTCAGTGGCAATGCCTGGTACGGGTTTGTGGCAGTGGTGGCCATCGCGGTGGTTTGGTTGGTGCGCCGCCTGGCGTTTTCGCGCTTTGGCCTGGCTTTGCGGGCTGTGCGGGATTCCGCCTTACGTGCCGATGCGCTGGGCATGGATGTGCGGCGCGTGCAACTGGTCGGCTTTGTGATTGCTGGTGTGCTGGCAGGTGTAGCGGGCGGCCTGTTCGTTTTCTCCAAGGGCGGGGTGTCGCCGGAAACGCTGATGGTAGGCACATCGGTGGATGCGCTGGTAATGGTGCTGCTGGGCGGGGTTCAGCAACTGGCTGGGCCAGTGGTGGGAGGTGTGGCCTTTACTGCCATGCGTGATTATTTTGTGGGCATTACAGAATATTGGGGGGCATTGTTTGGCGCCGTCATCTTGCTGATTGTCATGGTCTTCCCTCAAGGCATTGCAGGTCAGTTCGCACGATGGAGTGCGGCCAGGAGGCCGTCATGAGCACCTTGTTGCAAGTGCGTGGCCTGACTCGCCGTTTTGGCGGCAACCTGGCGGTTGATGGCATTGACTTCGATGTGCAGGCAGGTGAGTTGTTGGCGCTGATCGGGCCCAACGGAGCAGGTAAATCTACCACCTTCAATATGGTGAACGGGCAATTGGGCGCGACGTCGGGCTCAGTGCTGTTCAAGGGGCGGGAGATTCTCGGCCTGCCTTCCCATAAAGTGGCGCGCCTTGGGGTAGGGCGCAGCTTTCAGGTGGCGGCCACTTTCGCTTCGCTGACGGTATTGCAAAACGTGCAGATGGCCCTCATAGCCAGCCAGTGCAGGGTGTTTTCCTTTTTCTCCCGTGCCGACCAAGAAGCGCCGGAACGCGCCATGGCGTTGCTGGAGCAGGTTGGCATGTCAGAGCAGGCCGCAAGGCCTTGCGCTGATCTGGCTTATGGAGACGTGAAACGGCTGGAATTGGCCATGAGTCTGGCGGGCGACCCTCAACTATTGTTGATGGACGAGCCCACAGCGGGCATGGCCCCGGCAGAGCGCAACGCCTTGGTCAGCTTGGTCAAGCGCATCGTGCGCGAACGCAATATGGGGGTGTTGTTCACCGAGCATAGCATGGATGTCGTGTTCGACCATGCGGATCGCATCATTGTGCTGGCGCGGGGGCGCTTGATCGCTGAAGGCAGTGCGGCGCAGATCAGGGCCCACCCAGAAGTCCGCCAGGTGTATTTTGGCTCAGACACAGGGTTGGATTACGAAAATACCCCGGGAGTTGACCATGACGGCGTATGAAGTCGGCCCACCCGCCAGCGTGGCGGTGCAGTCCGCTCCATCCTTGTTGGATGTTCAGCAACTGGATGCCTGGTACGGCGCGGCGCAGATTCTGCGAGGCGTCAGCCTGCAAGTAGGGCGGGGTGAAGTGGTTGCGCTGATGGGGCGTAACGGCGCAGGCAAATCCACCACAATGAAAGCCATTATGGGACTGGTGAAGCGGCAGGCGCGGCGCCTGACCTTTCTGGATTCGCCCGTTGATGCATTGCGGCCCTTTGAAATGGCGCGTCGCGGTGTGGGCTATGTGCCGGAAGACCGGCGCGTGTTTACCGAGTTGAGTGTGGATGAAAACCTTTCCATGGGCCGCCTGCCGCCTCGCCATTGGCCGGATGGTCGGCCCGCCGTTAACTGGAGCAAAGACGAGCTCTACGATCTGTTCCCGTCTCTGCAGGCGTTGCGCGACCGGCCAGCGGGGAACTTGAGCGGCGGCGAACAGCAGATGCTGACCGTGGCGCGCAGCCTGATGGGCAACCCGTTCCTGCTATTGTTGGATGAGCCGTCTGAAGGCGTGGCCCCTATTGTGGTGCAGCAGATGGTGGAAATGATCCGTGCGCTCAAGGCACGGGGAACCAGCATTTTGTTGTCTGAACAGAATCTGCCGTTCGCCCGTCTGGTTGCCGAGCGCGCCTATGTGCTTGAAAAAGGGGTAATTCGCTACGGCGGAGCCATGAGCGTCTTAATGACCGATGAACACCTCAAGCGCCAGTATCTGACGCTTTGAAGGAGTGAGCACACGTATGGGCTCACCCCGGCCACACCCTCTTCATGCCACGCTGCGCCGCGCCTCTGTGGTGGCCATATCGCCGTTGCGATAGCGTTCCAGTAGTTCAGCCCAACGTTGAGCGGCGCGCTCCATAGCCGCCTCCTTGATATGACCATAGCCACGGATGCTGTCGGGCAGGCTGGCTAGCTCCAAGGCGGCGGGCAGGCGTTCTTCATTAAGCGAACGCGTGAATTCATCCACCAAGGCCAAGTAGTCTTCCACCCATTGTCGTTCGCGGCGGCGTTCCTCAGTTTTGCCGAAAGGGTCGAGTGCGGTGCCGCGTATACGGCGCACGGCGGCCAGCCCTTTCATGGCTTTGAGCAGCCAGGGGCCGTAGGCAGCTTTTTGCGGGCGCCCTTGAGCGTCGCGCTTAGCAAAGCGCGGTGGTGCCATGTGAAAGCGTAGTGAGTAGTCCTGGCCGGGTTCCCCTTCGAAAGCATCGCGCAGGCGCTGCAAAAACTCCGGTTGGGTATAGAGACGGGCGACCTCGTATTCGTCTTTGTAGGCCATGAGTTTGGCCAAGTTGTGCGCGACGGCTTCGGCTAGCTGCAGGCGTGCGCTGTCGCGGCCCAAGACTTCGGTTTCTTTTCGCCTGATCGCGTGTACTGCGCGGACATAACGCTGGGCATAAGCTGCGTTCTGGTAATCGGTAAGCCACCGGGTATTGCGTTCTATGACTTGGTCCAGCGTTTCCGGCAGGGCCAGCACCTTGGTGGGGGCGGGTGCGACGGCCTCAAACCCTTGGTGCGCGGCGCGGCGGCCCCATTCAAAGGCGGACAGATTCTTTTCTACCATGACGCCGTTCAGCTCAATGGCGCGGCGCAGGCTATCGCCCTGCAGAGGAATCCAGCCTTTTTGCCAGGCGTAGCCAAGCATGAGCGGATTGGCGTAAATGGTGTCACCCAACAAAGCCAGAGCCAGGGCGCTGGCATCCATGAAGTCGCAATGCTCGCCAATGGCGTGGCGCAGGCGTTCATGCGTTTGCTGGGCCGGGTAGCGCCACGTGGCGTTATGGATGATGTCGGCCGTGGGGGCGGGGGCATCGTTCACCAAGGCACGGGTATGGCCTTGGCGCATGCGTTCGAGTACGTCGGGTGCCGTGCTGACAATGGCGTCGCAGCCAAGCAGCAGGTTGGCGCGGGCGGTGGGCACACGCGTGGAGTGGATGCCATCGGGAGAGGAGGCAATTTGGATATGGCTGGTGACCGCTCCACCTTTCTGGGCCAGCCCAGCCATGTCGAGCACAGACACCCCCTTGCCTTCCAAGTGGGCGGCCATGCCCAGCAGATTGCCGATGGTGATGACGCCGGTGCCGCCTATGCCGGTGACCAGAATGCCATACGTGTGTTCCAGCGTGGGCAGAACAGGCAGTGGTGTTTGGGTGGGGCTCGCTGTGTTGTCGGCGGCTTGTGCGGTGGCAGCGGGCGTGGCCTTGCGTGGCTGCGCACCTTCCAGGGTGACGAAACTCGGGCAATAGCCCTTCACACAGGAAAAATCCTTGTTGCAGGAAGATTGGTTGATGCGGCGTTTGGTGCCGCGTGGTGTTTCCACAGGCTCCACTGAAAGACAGTTGGAAGCGGTGGAGCAGTCGCCGCAGCCTTCGCAGACATCGGTATTGATGTAGGCGCGCACGGCAGGGTCGGGGTAGGCGCCACGCTTACGGCGGCGCCGTTTTTCGGTGGCACAGGTCTGGTCGTAAAGCAGTACGGTCGTGCCTTCCACCTCGCGCAGTTCCCGTTGAATACGGTCCAGTTCGTCGCGGTGATAGACGGGTGGGCTGCCGTGCAGCGACCCCCCTTTGTATTTTTCCGGCTCGTCGGTAACGACCACAATGCGGCTGACGCCTTCGGCGGCGACTTGAGCAATGATGTTGGGCACGCTCAGGCTGCCATCGACCGGTTGCCCGCCTGTCATGGCGACCGCATCATTGAACAGAATCTTGTAAGTGATGTTGGCCCCGGCCGCTACGGCAGCGCGGATGGCCAAGATGCCGGAATGGAAGTAGGTGCCGTCTCCCAGGTTGACGAAGACATGCTTTTCCTTGGTGAAGTGCTGCTGGCCGATCCAGGCCGCGCCTTCGCCGCCCATGTGGCTGAAGGTTTCTGTACGGCGATCCATCCAGATGGTCATGTAGTGGCAGCCAATGCCGGCCATGGCCCGTGAACCTTCTGGCACACGGGTAGAGGTATTGTGCGGGCAGCCGGAACAGAACCAGGGTTTGCGTTCTGCCGCCGCAGGCGCATTCATGCGCGCCTGAGCTTTGGCATCCAGAATGGCGAGGTGGGCGGTGATGCCTGCGCGGACATCTTCCGGCAGTGTGAAGCGTTCCAGGCATTGGGCAATGGCCCGGGCGATCTGTGCCGGAGACAGGTCGGCATGAGGTGGCAGCAGCCAGGGGCCGCGCGGTTGCTTCCATTCTCCGCCGCCATCGCCTTGGTCGGCGAACTTGCCTGAGACGCGCGGACGGACGTCGTCCCGCCAGTTATAGAGTTCTTCTTTTAGGGCGTATTCAAGAATCTGGCGTTTTTCCTCGACCACCAGGATTTCTTGCAAGCCTGTTGCGAATTCCCGGGAATCCTGGGCATTCATGGGCCACACACAGCCCACCTTCATGAGCCGGATGCCAATGCGGCGACAGGTATCGTCATCCAGACCCAGGTTGCGTAGAGCTTCCCGGGTGTCCAGATAGGCTTTGCCGGCTGCCATGATGCCAAAACGGGCTTGCGGGGCCTCCAGCACAACGCGGTTGAGCCGGTTGTGACGCACATAGGCCAAAGCGGCATAGAGCTTGTGGTCTAGCAGCCGGGCTTCTTGCGCCAGCGGGGTGTCGGGCCAGCGCAGGTTCAAGCCGTCTTCGGGTAAGACGAAATCTTCTGGCAGAAGAATTTCAGGGCGGTGTGGGTCGATATATACCGATGCGCTGGACTCAACCACTTCGGTGACGCACTTCATACCTACCCACAGCCCTGCGTAACGGCTCATGGCCCAGCCATGCAGGCCGTAATCCAGGTATTCCTGGACGTTAGCGGGGTAGAGCATGGGGATGCCTGCAGACATCAGGTTGTGTTCAGACTGATGCGCAACAGTGGATGATTTCGCCGCGTGGTCATCGCCTGCCAGCACCAACACGCCGCCATGGCGTGAGGTGCCTGCTGCGTTGGCGTGCTTGAAAACATCCATGCTGCGGTCAACGCCCGGCCCTTTGCCATACCAGATGCTGAAGACGCCATCGTGGGTGGCGTCTGGGTAAAGATTGACCTGCTGGGTTCCCCAGCACGACGTGGCTGCGAGGTCTTCGTTCACCCCAGGTTGGAACACGATGTCATGGGCCTTCAGGTGCGCCTTGGCCTGCCATAGCGCTTGATCGTAAGCCCCCAGCGGGGAACCCCGATAACCGGAAATAAAGCCAGCTGTATTCAGGCCGGCGGCCCGGTCGCGCGCTTTCTGCAGCATGGGCAAGCGTACCAGGGCCTGAGTGCCGCTCAGGTAAACACGACCTTCTTCCAGTGTGTATTTGTCGTCGAGCGTTACGTCCTGGCCGTGCGATACAGCGGACGCCGGTAATGGGGCGTTCATCGCGTTGTCTCCTGTTGCTTCTTTATTTTTTCTTACGGCACGAGTGCTAACCCAAAGCGCACTTGTGATCCTGTTTTCTGGTCATAACCCAATAACGTTTCGTTATAGCCTTTGAAGTACTGCACGTGGAAGTAGCCGTTCATATTGAGAAAGGTGCGTTTCAGTGGCCAAGCGGCTTCCAACTGCGTGCTGTTACGCCCTTCCTTGCCATGCCGGTACAAGCCCGTCAGTACCAGGCCGTTATCCTGGGCCCAGCGCAGCTTCCAGTCTACGTTGCCCACGTAGTCTTTGTAGTCGGGGTTTTCGCTCATGCTGAAGTAGTGTTTGAGACGGGGTGCGAAGGTGAGCGTGCTGCCATGGCCTAAGCGGTAGTTAAATTCCGGCTGAACATAGGCGAAGTTCAGGGAACGGGAGTCTTCGCCGCTCTTGCCGTTTGATTCGTGCTCGACACCCGATTGCAGCCCCAAGAAGAAGGCGCTTTCATTTGGACGATAGATGGCGTCTCGCCGCCAGAACAGGCTGGGTTTAAACGAGGTATCGATAAAAGGGTTGGAGTCGGAGTGCAGGTCCCACAACGATGTTTGCGTATAGCCAAGATACAGGCCGTCTACAAAGCTGGGGTGTTGCGGGTCGTCCGGTGTGAACAGGCGGTATTTCAGGCTGATCTGAAAGCGCGCCATTCTATTGTCTTGGCCACCGACATCAAAATACACCGGCTCGTAGGGGGAAATGGCATTGCGGAAGCGCTCAAACCCAAGGTTGGGGGTACTGCCTTGCGAAGAAATCGGCGCAGGCCCTGCGGTGTGCGATGCGCCTGCCTGAGCAACCATATGCTCTGGCGCGACTGCGTCACCGTAAATAGGGTCGCTCTTTTCGGCATCCAGAACGGGGCCGGTAGCCGGTACCGATGCCACCCTTGCCGATTCGAGTGTGTTCGTATCGAGCGCCAGCAAAGTACCATCTCCCTCGACGTTGACCGCCTGCAGCCCGCTGGTACTTTGGGGCACAACCGCTCGCCACTGAAACTGGACGAAGTTGTTCACTGGAATGCTCACCGAAGAAGGGCCTTCGACTCGATGCGCAATAGTGCGTAGCGGCTCTCCTTGTTCGCTGCGCCACTGCAGGACGATGGTCTTGGGCGCAACCCAATCCATAGCGTTGGAGGTATTGTTGAACACGACAGCATTGATATGAACCGTTTCACCGGCGGTGGCATGGTTGCGGTCAAGGGAGTACACAATGCCGGCTTGCGCCGTGTGTGCCCAGCTAAGAAAAAATAGGATGGCAAACGCCATGATGCTGAGGCGGTGCAGTCTTTGCTTCCAGCGGATTTGATCTGTCATAGGATTCTTGTGCTTAAAAATAACGACAAAAATGTAACATCGGCTCCAGTCATCGCGACTACGAGTTGTAACGGCCTTTTCGCCCTAGCGAATCTCGTGCCCGCGGGGCGCCGTTTGGCGCTTTGCCGTTGCAACGGTAAAATGCCGTGCTTCTCCTCATTGCGGCAGTAGCTCAGTTGGATAGAGCACGGGCCTTCTAAGCCTGAGGTCGGGGGTTCGAGACCCTCCTGCCGCGCCATCAAGTTTTTGCAAATCGCTGTTTCGCTATTTTCCAGATGGCGTTACGCGGCTGTTGTCATACCTTGCTGCCTGCCAAGCGCGCACGGCTCACACGAATTTCCGCCTAGTTGAAACGCCAGAAATCCCGCCTTTTAAAACATATTTCTCTGCCTTTGTAGCAAATTGATACATTGGCCCAGCAGAATGCTAAACCGTTATATTTTGATGTTTTAATGAAAATTAAAAGAAGATGCTGAATTTTGGCGGCATTTTTTGGTGTTTTGCTTAAAGCGCGACAGCCCGTATGTTTGCATGGGCAAGCACCTGCTTTCTACCATGGCCACTTTTCCACAGTTGAGTTCATGATATGGAAGCGATTGCTATTTCCCGCAATACCGGGGCCTGGAATGTCTCGTCGGTCACAAGTCTGTTTGAATTGCCTTTTCTCGACCTGATGCATAAGGCGCAGGAGGTGCACCGCCGGCATCATGCGCCTAATCAGGTTCAGCTATCCACACTCATGTCGATCAAAACAGGGGCTTGTACCGAAGATTGTGCCTATTGCCCGCAGTCCAAACACCATGACACGAGCCTGGCGGAAGAAAGTCGGCTCGCCGCGCTTGAAGAAGTATTGACGGCAGCGCGCGCCGCGCGTGACCAGGGGGCGCAGCGCTTTTGTATGGGTGCGGCCTGGCGCTCGCCCACAGAGCGTCAGCTGGATGATGTGCTGGAAATGGTGTCGGCTGTTAAAGCGCTGGGCATGGAGACCTGTGTCACGCTGGGCATGCTTAAGGCGGGGCAGGCAGAGCGCCTGCGCGAGGCTGGGCTGGATTACTACAACCATAACCTGGACACATCGCCGGAATTCTACGGCAACATCATTACTACCCGCACTTACCAGGATCGCCTGGACACTTTGCATGCCGTGCGTGAAGCCGGCATCAAAGTCTGCTGCGGTGGCATTGTGGGGTTGGGGGAGTCGCGTCGTGAACGCGCCGGCCTGCTGGCGCAACTGGCCAACCTCAATCCTTATCCTGAATCCGTGCCCATTAATAATCTGGTCAGAGTGGCAGGCACACCGCTGGCGGACGTGGAGGCGGTTGACGAATTCGAGTTTGTACGCACGATTGCTGTGGCCAGAATCATCATGCCTGACGCCGTTCTGAGGCTGTCGGCAGGGCGCACCGAGATGAGCGACGCCACTCAGGCCTTGTGTTTTATGGCCGGGGCCAATTCCATCTTCTATGGCGATGAACTGCTGACCACTGCCAACCCTCAGCAGGATAAAGACCGCGCTCTCATGGAGAGACTGGGTCTGCGCGTGATGGAAACGGAGGTTGCCGCGCACGCGACAAGGCAGGTCGCGACAGCCTGCCAGACCAAAGAAAGCCCGGCGCTCGCTTGAGGCCGGGCGGGTATGCTCTGCTTTGGCAGCTTTAGGCTGCCTGAGCGAACGCCGGATGGTGTGCGATCAGCATTAATCCGGCGTTGTAGGTTTTTAGATCGGCTCGAACCCTACAACGTCAACGAGTTCGCGCAGGCTGCTGATTTCGTTGTTCCACAGCGCTTCGTTTTCTTCGGCGCTCATTGGGTTATAGACAATGCGCCCTTCGATTTCCAGTCGCTCACGCACATCTGGTTTTTCCAGCGCGTAGCCCACGGCTGCTCGCAGCACTTTTTTGACTTCCTCGGGCGTGCCGGCTTTCACGAAGTACCCGCCACGGATGCCATAGTCGAAGTCTTTCAGCAGTTCGCTGTCCTGGATTTTGGGAATATCTTTCAAGGGTTCCGGAGCGACGCTACCCAAGGTGGAAAGAATCTTAAGACGACCTTGGTCTTGCAAGCCGAGCATAGAGGTCTGGAAGGCCAGGACTGCGAAGTCAATCTGGCCGCCTGCCAGGTCTGTTAGCGCGGGTGCTGAACCGCGATAGGGAACGTGTTCCACATTGATGCCGGTGTCTTTCTTAATACGTTCCGTCAGCAGGTGGTAGAGCGAACCGTTGCCAACACTGCCGTAAGTCAGTGGCGCGCCATCTTTATTTTTCGCCAGGCGGATCAAGTCATCCAAATTGTTGACTTCAAGCCCGGCACGGGTGAGCACCACAATGGTTGCTGTGGTGATAGCCTGAACCAATTCAAAGTCTTCAGGCTGAAACGTAACGGCTTTGTTGGTGAGCGTGGGGAGTATGAGCTCGTTGGGAGAGCCGTGAAAGAAGGTGTAGCCATCGGCTGCATCGCTGAGCATGCGGCGTGCAGCAATTGCCCCGGTGGCGCCGCCAATGTTTTCCACGACCACATTGTGTTTGAGGTATTCGCTGATGGCTTCGGAGAAAATTCGTGCTGATGCGTCGCTGGGGCCGCCCGCAGGGTAGGGCACGATGAGAGATATCGGCTTGTCCTTGGGGTAATCCTGAGCGGCAGCCTGAGTACTGCCCAGCAGTGCGCACGAGGCACAGAGCAGTGCTGCCGTGTACGTTTTCAAGTTGTGGAGTGCTTTTTTCATTGTCTCTTCCTGATTGCACGGGGAAATAATGGCTTCCCGCTCTTCTTGGGCAACAGCATTCAGTTGCTTGAAGGCGTAGAACGCTCAGATTAGGAGCCGCTGCGCAACGGAACAATGACCGATCTGTAGCAAAATACTTGCGATTTACTCAACAGTCGTGCTGCGACCAGGTCGTTAAGTTTCATTGTTGCCCATCATGGCGACCTGGGTGGCGGCTCGCAACGATGGAATTTCCGCAATCAGGTATTGCAGTAAAGAACGTGCGGCGGGGCTGGGGTGGCGGCCCGCCCGGGTGACTATGGCCATGCGGCTTTGCAGAATCGGGTTCTTCATAGGCAAAGCGACGAGGTCGGGCATATTGAACCAGGCCGCAAACGAAGTACCGCACAACGTATAGCCCAGCCCGGCATTGGCAAACTGCCATAGGGCGCGGTAAGACGAGGTATGCAGCACGTGTTTCAGCTGTATTTGTTCGCTGGCTTCGGCTGCCTGCACATACTGGCGCAGGCCAAAGCGTTTGTGCAGCGTGGCGCCGTTATAGGGCGCCAGGTCAGTCAGTGTCAGAGGTCGCCCGATCTGCGCCAGGGGGTGATCCTTGTGAACGATGGCCTGAATGGGTGATAAAGGCAGCACCAAGTGGTAACGCAGGCGTACATCGTCGTGGGCAGTGTAGAGGACGGCAATATCCATTTTGTCCTCAACGAGCTCCTGAACGTGTTGCTCCACACTAGACACATTCAGGTCCAGGGTGATGTGAGGGTATTGCCTCATATAGTTGGTAATCAGGGGGTGGAAGAACATGTCCAGCATGCCTTCACCCAAACCCATGTTGACATGCCCGCGCGCAGCATTTTTGGATTGATCTAATTCTGCGTGGAATTCGTTGAGAATTTCCTGCTGGCGGCGGGCGTAGCGCGCCAGTACGTGCCCCGCCTCGGAAGGCACAACACCGCGCCCTCTGCGTTCCAACAAAGTCAGCCCGGTTTCTTTTTCCAGTTGTGAAACGGCCCGGCTGACAGAGGAAGGGTCTACCCCCAATTGTTCTGCGGCGCCGCGAACGGAGCCTGAAACCGTGACTTGAAGAAAATACTCGAGACGCTTTGCATTGAGCATCTTTTGCATGGCGGGTTCTGCCTTCTTTATGTTGCTTTGTTGTGGAACATGCAACGATTTTAGCCCTGACCAGCCATTGCAGCAGTGAGAGGACCATGCGCACAATCAACTTACTCCCTCAGTCCTAATCGGTAAAAGTTCATAAATGGTTGATAAAAACATGATCTCCAAGTCACTTCACGAAAAAATGATCGCTTGGCGGCGCGACCTGCACGCTCACCCTGAAACCGCTTTTGAGGAGCATAGAACATCTGATGTCGTAGCACGTGCACTGCAAGACATGGGAATGGAGGTGACCCGCGGCCTGGCTACAACAGGCTTGGTGGGAACCCTGCGTAACGGCGACGGCCCCAGTCTGGGCCTGCGCGCCGATATGGACGCACTTAATATGCAGGAACTTGGCACTTGCGACCACGCCTCGACGTATGAGGGAAAAATGCATGCCTGTGGTCATGACGGTCATACCGCCATGCTATTGGGTGCGGCGCAATACCTGAGCGAGCACAAACCGTTCCGAGGCACCATCCATTTTATTTTTCAACCGGCCGAAGAAAATGAGGGCGGCGGCAAATACATGGTGCAAGATGGCTTGTTCACACGTTTCCCGTGTGATGCCGTGTTTGGGTTGCATAACGCACCGCAAATGCGCTTTGGCACATTCAGCATTCGTGAAGGGGCCATGTTGTCCGCCTCGGATTTCTTTGAAATCGTGGTGTCAGGTAATGGCGCCCATGCTGCACATCCGCACACCGGTGTCGATACCATTGTGGCGGCGTCCAGCGTTGTTGGAGCTTTGCAGGGCATTGTCAGCAGGAATTTGGACCCGCTTGATTCCCTGGTGATCAGTGTGACGCAGATTCGTGGCGGGGATACCTGGAACGTGCTGCCTCAGGAAACTGTCATTCGCGGGACTTGCCGCTCTTTTACTGATAAGGCCCGCGCACTGGCAAAGTCACGCATCACCGAAGTGTGCGAAGGGGTGGCAATCACGTCAGGCGCCCGTATAACTTTAAATTACAGAGAAGGCTATCCTGCAACTACCAATGCGCCAGAGCCGACGCGTCAGGCCATCCGTGCGGCACAAAGTCTGGTGGGTGAGGAGAATGTCGATACCAATTGCAAGCAGCGTATGGGGTCGGAAGATTTCGCGTTTATGCAGCAGGCATGCCCGGGCGCCTACATCATTCTGGGAACGGCTCGTGGGGAGAACGACCCGCCGGTTCACAACCCTTACTACGACTTCAATGACGATGCGCTGCCTTTAGGTGCAGCGTATTGGATACGACTGGCCGAGCAATTTTGCCCGCTCTAAAGGTAGGGGCTGGCCAGCCAGATAATACGGTTGCGCAGGCGTTTACGGAATGGAATCGCTGCCAGCGATTCCAGCGTAACGATTTCTGAGTGGGAAATCTCCAGATCGATCAGGTCTTCAAGGCGGCGAGCGATCTTGCGACTATAGATTTCCATATCCAGCTCGAAATTCAACCTGAGGCTGCGCGGGTCGAGGTTGGATGATCCGATCAGCGACCACGCGCCATCAATGGTGGTCAGCTTGGAATGGTTGAAGTTACCGGCTGTCCGCCATACGCGGCAGCCGGAACGTACTACCTGGTCAAGCTGGGCCGTCATGGCATAGTTGACCAGCCGCAGGTTGTTCCGGCCTTGAATCACAATATCGACCAGAACACCGCGCCGCGCTGCCGTATTGATGGCACCCAGCAGAACCTGATCGGGCAGAAAGTACGGCGACTGTATGCGTATATGGTGTTGAGCGACAGCCAGTGCGCCCAATAGCAAGCTATGCGTGCTTGCCATGTAACGGTCGGGGCCTGAGTGAATACAACGTGCTGCCACGTGGGGGGTAGGGGGGTCCCAGGTTGGCGATATCCACTGCTCAATGGGCAGGGTTTCTTTGGTGGTGAATTCCCAGTCGTGCATAAAGACGGCCAGCAATTGAGCCACGACCGGCCCGTCTACCTTGAAATGCGTGTCGTTGGCCACCTTGCCTTTGGCCACTGTAGAAACAAAGTTCTCGCGGATATTCATGCCGCCGGTAAAACCCAGCCGCCCATCGACCACGAGAATTTTTCTGTGGCTGCGCAAGTTGGCGTAGGAAGTGCGGATGCCCATCGGGTTGGTCATGAATAGCGCGTAAGGGATGCCGTTACGGCGCAATGACCAAGCAATGGATGGCTGCGAATAGCGCGCGCCGACGGCGTCTATCAGAACCCGGATCTCCACGCCACGCTGCTTGGCGCGTGCCAGCGCCTCTACAAACAGCCTGCCTTGTGAATCGTTATCGAAGATATAGGTTTCCAGGGCAATCGTACGTTCGGCGGCATCGATGGCGGCCAGCATGGCGGGGTAGGCTTCATCGCCGCTGCGCAGAATGCTCACATGGTTGCCGCCTAACAGAGGGAAGCGGCTCAGGCCGTCGCTCAGGGTATGCAGGGATTTGAACTGTGGCGCTGCAAGTTCGGCAATGTCGATGGAACCCAGCGTATTGTTGGTGGTGTACTTCAGCAGGCTACGATTGCGCTGGTCGGAGATATGATCGTGCCGAATGCGGTTAATGCCCGCAATTAAATACAGAAACGGCCCAAGCAGTGGCGACATGATGATGACACCCACCCAGGCGATGGCGGCTCTCACGTCGGTTTTTGTCATGGCGACGTGAATGGCGGCGCTGCCGCCCACTACAATGCTCAGCAGCAGGACGAGGTGCGGCCAATACTGGTCAAGGAGCAGTTGGAGTGAGGTCATGCATACACCGTAGAGCCTGCAAGATGTCGCGAGTATGCGGGGAGTTTACCTGATGCGGGTGTTGGCTTGGCGCTTGCTGGCGCACACGTAACGTCGCTGTAGGCGACCTCAGCCGACGATGGCTGCGCTGGATTGCCGTGATGAGCCGTTAAATAGAATTGCCCGCTCTGTGGCGGGCAATTTTCGGTGCATGTTACCAAATTCGGTTTATGCCACCATTTTGAGGCTTTGCTGATTTTTCAAAACCCATCTATCAGCCATCGTGATTTACATCGGGAAGTCTGAAGAACCAGGGAACGTTGTGAGGCCTCGAACTTCTGGACAATTTTGCGGTCGCTCATGGGCCCCCGGGAGAAATTGGTAACTGGTTATGACTAATAACATAGAACTATGACCGGACGACAAGGAGGTCGGGACAATTTGGAATCTGTGTGCCGCATCATCCACGAGAGCGGTCGGCTATACGCGGCCCTATCGACGGTCTGGCATAATGAACGAACAGTTCCTCGCCTGTGCGATGGGTTTGTTGCGTTAGCCATTTGAGGCGCTCCACGTAGGTCTTGCAGCGGCCGCAGAACTGCGGTGTACCGGTAGGTTTCTCCGCAGCCTGAGTTTCAGCAGGAACTCTCAAGATCCTTTCATTGATGATTAACACCGAAACGTCTTTGGGATCGTAACAACCAGCGATGTGAGTATGTCCAGTTTCTTTGTCTGACATTCCCATATCGTGAGCACTCGCCATCCAAGGCTGCTTAGAAGCGCGCGTACTTCGGCATCACGGGCCATATTCCTGTCCAGATTTTGATTCCAAAATTCCGCATTGGTTTGCGGCCGTTTGGACTTAGCGCAGTCGAGATGCTGATGCCAAAAACACCCATGCACAAACACGCAGGTCTTGTACTTCGGGAATACTAAGTCTGGGCAGCCCGGCAAATCTCTTCGATGAAGACGAAACCGCAATCCAAGCTGATGACATAAGCTGCGAACTAGCTTTTCCGGAGCTGAGTCTTTCTGTTTAACAGCCCGCATCGCCTTGCTGCGCTGCGATGGATTGAGGTTATCCGTCATGCCAGTAGCCTATGTAACTCCTCCGCCGTGATGTCACCACGGTGCACGCTGTCGTGACATACATTGCACAAGGTGATGAGATTCTCCGGTGCGTTGGAGCCTCCGTGTTCATGATGTTCGATATGGTGCAGTTCAAGCAAGACGCGGGGGTCACCTTTCCGCTTTTTTTCGTAAGACCATTCGCATTGTTTGCATTGGTGATGGTCCCGTTCCAAGACTGAGACTCGCACAGGGTCGGGAATCACGCGATCATGCGGGGGGCTCTGTCGGTCTTCTTCCAGCACGTAGAAACCTACCGGAAGTTCTGGATGGCCGGAAGTGCGTGTCGCAATTGGCCATCCTTCTTCTGTTCTAAGCTCTCGTACTCGACGAGCCCATTCTGAGGCGTCCTTAGCTAAATAACGCAGTTCCTCACCCGAAATGGCGTTCCCGACATTCGCTCGAAAAAAGGAAATGAATTTGTCCTTAATGGACAGGGAACTCTTCCTGATTCTGTTGGCGGCGTTCCACCGATGCGCCGCCTCTCTGTCAGCATTTTCCTGTAGGAGGATGTACGCGTCGCTCTTCAAGTCCGCCATGTTGAGCTCCGCGAACCCGTCTACAGACGCCTCCCCCTCGACTAGCATTTGTTTTAATGTGAGGCCCGAAACGATGGGCCAGCCTTCTTGGACTCTAAGCTCGCGGATGCGTCTGGCGTATTCGCTGATACCGGCGACCACCATCAGCTCATTTCCGTGAATGACGGTACGAGGAAACTTCCGGAGATACGCAAGAATGCGTGCTCGTGCCGATTCGCCATTATCATCTTGGAGAAGAGAGCACCCAAGATCGGAAAGCGTGTGGTGAGCGGGAATTAAGCCCACCACCTGCTTCCTCAGGTCGTCTTGTTTTAGTTTTTGTTCAAAGCCTTCGATCAATCCGAGCAACTGCTTACGCAACTGCTCTGGATTCTTCCTGCTCGGTCGTCTCGCCATATTGTTTCCGTTGATCCAGCAACCTACACACAAACCTTGCAATTACGGCAGCGAAAGCGGGGGGCACAGCATTGCCAATCTGGCGGGCGATCTCGATCTTGGATCCCTTAAAGACAAAACTATCTGGGAATGTCATCAGTCTCGCCGCCTCCCGGTGGGTGATGGGCCGATCCTGATCTGGGTGGAGGTAACGACCCTTCTCCGGTTTGAAAAACTCAGTGCGAATTGTAACTGATGGCCGGTCCCACCAGAGCCTTCCAAATAGATCAGTTCCGCCGGACTTTTTATTCAACCAGCATGCAGGAGTGATGTCCGGCCGATTTTTTTGTAAATCGAATCTGTTGCCGCCTGGGGGTACAGCCGCATAGCGCTGTAAGCTGGTCTCTGTAGGGGTACGTCCAAAATGTAAGTTATACGGAGGAGCTTCGTCGCGGATTTGGGTACCCTTGGGGGGCTTAAGGTCGCCGATAAACTCTTTCACCGTACGCCACGGGGGAAGATGCCCTGTCACGCCCGGAGCTTGATGCGTGGGTTGCGGCGGAAATTCCTGAGGGCGGAGCTCGAACGCTGATTCTTTTATCCCAACTATAATGGCCCTTCGACGGGTTTGAGGCACCCCGTAGTCGGCCATATTGAGTACCGCCGGAGCAAGAAGTCGGAAACCGAGGCTTGTGGCTCGGTGTTGGATATCTAGGAATTCTTCACTTTTTAGAAGGCCAGGGACATTCTCCATTACAAATGCCGTAGCGCCGGAGAGCATAACGATGTCCATGTATGGTTCCCATAACGCCCGTCGCGCATCTCCTTCTCTCTTCCTATTTAGAAGGCTGAATCCTTGGCAGGGAGGTCCGCCGATCACAACGTCCGCTTGTGGTACGTCATGAGATGCCAACCAGTCTTCGATGTTTACAGGCAGACAACGATCACCGAAATTAGCGTTATATGTGGCGACCGCAGCTGCGTCGTTGTCTATCGCAAGAACGCTTTCATAACGACCGCAGAATTGGTCTTTGATGAAACCGGCGGAAAGTCCTCCGGCACCACAAAAAAGGTCGATTAGTTTGTATTTCGTCATTTTTGGCCACCGTGGAAATCAAAAGGCGCGTTGGGAGTTGTGCATCGGCATCAGCTAATACTACTGTATATTTGTATAGTGGTACAGCAAGCGTAGCTAGTCGATGTCACACGGCCGTTCCGCGTGTGAGCAAGACACACAGTTTACCAAAGAGGCTTTGCCAGCCAGCCGGTCCGTAGCTTCCGTGGCATTGTCGAGCCACTCGCATTTTGTGTTGGGCGAAGCGCCTCACAAGTCCAGTTTCATTATCGAATCCACCTGCTGATAGGAGATGGCGGTGAGGTTAATGCTGTACGGCCCGCAAGTTGCTGCCATATACCGAGTCAGTGCAGATTTGCTGGGAATCTCCGGACGTCATTAGTAGATTCATTAATCATATTGGTCTGTCGCGGCTTCGTGATGTCACTACAGTGGCTGTAGTCACCGGTACGCGAGGGGATGATCAATGTATTGGCCGACCATCCTGTCGATGTGATCAAGCAACATGTGGAGGTCGTCAAGCTGTTTGTCGTCAAGCAGGAGGAGAGCGATTGGCAGGCGGTGAAGAAACACACACTCTCAGGGTGTATTACCGAGTGTCCGTAGGGGCGGGGGGCCTCCGACTTCAGACAGCATGGCCTGCGACGCATTCGAGTGTCATGGCATATTTGGCTGGTACGCCATTGGGGGTTCTGAAAGAACTGAAAGATTGAGGTCGAATGAGGTGGCTCAGATGTATGCGCTCTGGCCTCTAACTACTTAGCTGCCCATGCAAACACGGTCAAGTTTTGGTCAAACTCGGAGCAGGAACAAAAAACGCCGCTGAAGGCGGCGGCGTAATTGCTTGATTTAACAAGAGAATTTTGGGGTGACCGATGGGGCTCGAACCCACGACAACCGGAATCACAATCCGGGACTCTACCAACTGAGCTACGGTCACCACTGCTTCCAGTGTGAAATTTGTATTTCTTGCTGGTTAAAGAACCCGCACCACTGAAAGAACATGAATTCTAGCATGAAACAGAAAATGTTTGCCAACCGGGGCAATCAGCCCCCAGAATGGACTGATTGCCCGCGTACGCGGGGCGATGTATCGTAGGGCGAAATTAGTCGTTGCCTGTGTGTCGGAGCGCCCTTAAACTGACCAACAAGAATGTTAGGAAACAATTAAATGGCCCAACTTTTTGTCGTTCACCCAGAAAATCCCCAGTCCCGGCTGCTCAATCAGGCTGGCCAGCTTCTCGCTGAAGGCGGCTTGGTTGCCATCCCCACAGATTCCAGTTACGCCCTTGTCGCTCGTCTGGATGACAAGTCTGCAGCAGATGCCTTGCGAAGGCTGCGCGGGCTGGACGAACGCCACCACCTTACTCTGCTGTGCCGCGACCTGAGCGAGATCAGTCACTTTGCACGCGTCGATAATCGTCAATACCGTTTTTTGAAGCTGGCCACCCCGGGTTCTTACACTTTTATCCTGGAAGCCAGCAAAGAAGTGCCGCGTCGGGTTTCCCATCCGTCACGTAAAACCATAGGCATCCGGGTGCCGGACCACCGCATCACGCTCGATTTCATCGAAGCGGCGGGTACGCCTTTGGTCTCTACCACGCTGATTCCGCAAGATGGCGAACAGCCGCTTAACGATGCACAGGAAATCTTCGAACGCTACAGTGGGCAACTGGCTGCGGTTGTGGATGGCGGGCCTTGCTCATTAGCGCCGACTACCGTTATTGACCTCACCGGCCCGCTGCCTGAAGTGCTGCGCCGCGGTCAGGGTGATCTTTCTGCGGTGGGGCTGGATTAATCCATAAATCAGATGTCCGACCTTATCCAGACGATCACGGTCTATGCGCTTCCCGTGCTTTTCGGTATTACCCTGCATGAAGCCGCCCATGGTTATGTTGCGCGTATGTTTGGCGACCCTACCGCCTGGCAGGCCGGTCGCATCAGCCTCAACCCAATCCGTCATGTAGACCCCATCGGCACCATTGTGGTGCCGTTGGTTTTGCTGTTTTCCACCAAGCTGATGGGCGGCAGCGGCCTGCTGTTTGGCTGGGCCAAGCCCGTTCCCGTCGACTGGAGCCGTTTACGCAACCCCAAGCGCGATATGGCCTGGGTGGCGCTGGCCGGGCCGGCTTCTAATCTGGTGATGGCCATTATCTGGGCGATTAGCCTGCGGCTGCTCGCAGAGGCCGGTGCATCCGCCTCGGATTTCTGGGCGCGAATGGCGATCGCAGGCGTGCAGGTGAATCTGATTTTGATGGCGCTGAATCTGGTGCCGTTGCCGCCCCTGGACGGTGGGCGCATTGTTTGCAGCATTTTGCCTAACGGCCTGGCGTATCAATATTCGCGCATTGAGCCCTACGGCATACTGATTCTCATCCTGTTGATGGTCACCGGCATGTTGTGGTTTTTTCTGACTCCGTTCCTGCTCTTCGGGCAGACTATCATCAAATGGTTTTTGTGAGTCTTTACGAGTAAACTTACATGTTAGGTTCGGCCTGCGTGTTTTGTGCGCGGCCGATGCGTTAGCGGAGATCAACTGAAAAATGGCAAGCACGGATTCCTCGATTTTCCAGGGCAGCATGGTGGCCCTTGTTACACCCATGCACCCCGATGGCAGCCTTGATCTCGACGCCTTCCGAAAACTTATAGACTGGCATGTTGCCGAAGGCACAGACGGTCTGGTCGTAGTGGGCACGTCCGGTGAATCCCCTACTGTCGATTTTGAAGAACATTTCGAAATCATCCGCGTAGCTGTCGAACACGCCGCCGGCCGCATACCTGTGGTGGCAGGGGTGGGCGGCAACTCCACCAGCGAAGCGATTGAACTGACGCAACACGCTAAAAATGTGGGTGCTCAGGCTGGTCTGTCCGTTGTCCCGTATTACAACCGCCCCACACAAGAAGGGCTGTATCAGCATTTTCGAAAGATCGTCGAAACGGTGGATCTGCCCATGATCCTCTACAACGTGCCTGGCCGTTGTGTGGCCGATCTCTCGCACGAAACCGTTTTGCGCCTGGCCGAAGTCCCCAACATTATTGGCATTAAAGATGCTACCGGCGATATCGCCCGTGGCGCTTTGCTCTTGCGCGATGTCCCCAGCGGCTTCCAAGTCCTCAGTGGCGATGATCCCACTGCTGCTGCACTCATGCTGCTAGGTGGGCACGGCAATATTTCTGTCACAGCCAACGTGGCGCCGCGCCTGATGCACGAACTCTGCGCTGCCGCCATTGCCGGCGACGTCCCTCGCACGCGCGAACTCAATGCGCGGCTGGCCCAACTGAACAAGGTCCTGTTTGTTGAAGCGAACCCCATTCCTGTTAAATGGGCTGTGGCTGAAATGGGCCTGACAGAACTTGGCTATCGTCTACCCCTGGTGCCGTTGTCGGCCCAATATCACGAGCTCGTTCGCTCATCTCTGAAAGAAGCAGGCTTACTCTGAACATGACCACCTACCTCAAGAAGACATGCCGCATCGGGTCGGCGATCGGCCTGAGCGCTTTTCTGCTGTCTGGCTGCTCATCGCTGAATCAGGCGCTCGGGCTTGAAGAGTCTGTCGATTACCGAAGCACGGTAGCAGGCGACCCGCTGAACATTCCGCCTGATCTGACTCAGGCGAATCGCGACGTCCGTTATACGGCGCCGGAAGGCGTAACCACCTTTTCCCAATACGCGGCTGCCCAGAGTGAGCGTCCTGCCATTGGTCAGGTAGAGGTGCTGCCGCAACAGGAAGGGATTCAGGTCAAGCGCGACGGCGACCTGCGTTGGTTGGTGGTAAACCGGCCTGCGGAGCAAATCTACCCTTTGCTGCTGGAATTCTGGACCGATCAGGGCTTCACGATTCGTACCGAAAACCCACGTACCGGGCTGGTTGAAACCGACTGGGCCGAAAACCGCGCCAAGATTCCGGAAGGCTGGATCCGTTCGGCGCTGGGGGCCCTGATCGACCAGGTATTCGACAGTGGCGAGAGGGAACGCTTCCGCACTCGGCTGGAACGTATCGACTCAAACACGAGCGAAATCTACATCAGCCACCAACATATGTATGAAGAGCCAACGATGGAAGATACCGCCATGCGTTGGATTCATGGTAAGGAAGATCCCGGTCTGAACGCCACCATGTTGGCCCGCCTTATGGTTTTCCTTGGTACTGATGTTGAGACGGCCTCCGAGCGAGTGGCTGAGGCGGAGAAAGTCAATCTTCGTCCCACGGTCGAAGCGCAGCCGGATCAGGTCGCACTGGTGATGGCGGAATCTTTCGACCGCGCCTGGCGTCGTGTGGGCGTAGCCATCGATTCAGCAGGCTTCTCTGTAGAAGATCGCGATCGTTCAGCGGGTGATTACTATATCCGCTATCTCGATGTCGATCTTGGTGAAAAAATCGAGCAACAGAACTTCTTCGGGCGCCTGTTTGGCGGGAAGAATACCGCTGAGCCGGTTCCCTACCGCATTCACGTGCAGAGCCAGGGGAGCGATTCTATCGTAACCGTCAGGGATCAAAACGGCGTCAAGCAGGAAGATGATACGGCTAAGCGCATCCTTTCTGTGCTGATTGAACACATGACGTCCAACTAAGCCGCTATTCCGCCTTCACTGGCGGCGGTGCAGCGAAATACCGGCCGGTTCACTAAATAGTGGGCCGGCCGGTTTTTTTTAATCTTCCAGGTAATGCACCCAGCCTTCTGCAATCCAGTCGCGCAAGGCGGCTTCTTCGCTGCGTTTGAGCTTCTTCAGCAGACTTGCTGAGCAGGTCAGTTCCCGCTCGTCGGCCAGCGCCCGCATGCGGCTGCTGGCCTGGACAGGGGCGACTTCTCCGTTGATATAGAGTTCTTTGCCGCGATACATCATGCGGGTGCAACGATCCAGCACCAGTCGGCCGATGGCCGGCATGGGTTCATGGTCGGGCAGCACGTCGTCACCCGGAATGAAATATGCGTTATCTGGCAGTTCGGTCAGCCATTGGCCGAGAAAGCGAGCGGCTTGTTTGCGGCCTCGGGGAAGCTGGCGCACGGCGTCGATGGTGGTGTCGAGCAATGCATTGGGTAATTTTGCCGGTGTGCGGGTGGCATTAGCGCCCGGGTCTTTGTAAGTGTCGTCCAGTACCGGGCCCGGAATGGTAGGGCGTGCATAAACGCCGTCATCGTTGCCCAGATTGGCCATTAACTGGTCGGACATGGCGTGCAGCATGCCATAGGCCAGTGCGCCGTGCGAAGGAGCACGAAAACCGATGGAAATGGTCATGCAATCGTGGGTCTCTGCAATGCCATCATGAGCGACATGAGGGGGTAGATACAGCATGTCACCCGGTTCCAGGACGAACTCTTGCTCAGCCTCGAAGCGTTGCAGGATTTTGCATGGTAAGCCCGGTATGAGCTCAAGATCGGTTTGCTGGCTGATACGCCAGCGCCGGGTGCCGTGACCTTGCAGCAGGAAAACATCGTAACTGTCAAAATGAGGACCAACGCCTCCATCTTTGGTGGCGACGCTGATCATCACATCATCCAGCCGTGCATCCGAAATAAAGCGGAACCGGCGCATTAGTTCAGCCATGCCGTCGTCGTGAAGGTCTACGCTTTGGGCCAGCACCGTCCAACCGGGCTTACGTGTGGAAGGCAGCTTGGTGAAGGGGCCTTTATCCATATTCCAAACCCCGTCTTCCTGCCAGATCAGCCGGGACTCTACTTCCTCGCGTTTCACCAGCTTGCGAATATCTGCGGGGCGCAGATTCGGTTTGTAATCAGGAATGGCCTGACGGATCAGCAGGGGCTGTTTCTGCCAATAGCGGTTCATGAACTCTTGTGGCGAAATGCCGCCGAGCAAGGTGAGGGGCTGATCAATATTCATGATTAAAGTTCTTCGTGCAATGCGTAAAGGAGATCGAGCGCGTCGCGGGGTGACAGGCTGTTGGGGTCAATGTCACGCAGTTTATCGCGCAAGGTCAGAGCGCTTTCGATTTCGGCTCGCTCGCTGTCAGAAAGCGCGGTGGCGGTCTGAGTCACGCCGGCTGCTGCCTGCTCGTCAACAGCGTTCCCCGCACCAAATAAATCCAGTTGCGGGGTGGCGACGCCGAGGGCTTCCAGGCGCGAGAGTTCGCGGCTTGCATGCCGGATCACTGCGGCGGGAATCCCCGCGCGTTGCGCAACTTGGATGCCGTAGCTGCGGCTGGCCGGGCCAGGGCGGACTTCATGCAGAAACACAATGCCGGAGGCAGATTCGGCTGCTGCCAAATGAACATTGACAGCGGTAGGCGCCTCGGAAGGCAGACGTGTGAGCTCAAAATAATGGGTCGCAAACAGCGTGAACGCCTGGTTGTGATTCAGTAAGCGGTGAGCGATGGCCCAGGCCAGCGCCAAGCCGTCATAGGTGGAGGTGCCGCGACCGATTTCATCCATCAGCACCAGGCTGTGGGATGTGCTGGCGTGAAGAATGCCAGCAGCTTCAGTCATTTCCATCATGAAGGTAGACCTACCGCCTGCCAGATCATCCCCGGCACCAATACGGGTGAAAATGCGGTCTATGTCGCCGATGCGGGCTGAAGCTGCCGGCACAAAACTGCCCATTCTGGCCAGCAGAACGATTAAGGCAATCTGCCTCATATAGGTCGATTTACCCCCCATGTTGGGCCCGGTAATCAGCAACATGCGCTGGGTGTTGTTCAGCGTGCAGTCGTTGGGGGTGAAGCGCTCGATACTGCGTTCCACTACCGGGTGGCGGCCCGCTTCAATCAGGATTTCGGGCGTGTCGGTCAGTTCGGGGGCCGTCCAGTCGTTATCGCGGGCATGCAGCGCGAGCGCGGCTAGGGCGTCAATCTGCGCCAAGGCGGCGGCACACACGCTCAGTGCTGGCGCATATCCAATCAACGTTTCCAGCAGTTGCTCGAACAGCCATTTCTCCCTTGCCAGGCTGCGTTCCTTGGCGGACAGCACTTTGTCTTCCCATTCCTTGAGCTCCGGGGTGATATAGCGTTCAGAGTTTTTCAGCGTTTGGCGGCGGCGGTAATCATCTGGCACTTTATCCGCCTGCCCACGGGAAACCTCGATAAAGAAGCCATGTACCCGGTTGTATTCCACCCGCAAATTGGGAATGCCGCTGCGTTCGCGTTCACGGGCTTCAAGCTCCATGAGGAACTCGCCACTGTCGGTGGCCAAACGCCGCAGTTCATCCAGTTCAGTATCGTAGCCGTCTGCCAGCACGCCGCCATCGCGAATCTGCAGGGCCGGTTCTTCGGCAATAGCGCGGGTCAGGAGCTGTGTCGCCGCAGGGTCTACGGCAAGCTGGGCCTGCAGAGCCTGTAGCGCCGGGCCATCCGCATAGCGTTCAGCCAGAAAGCGCATGAAATCGGGCATCTGTTGCAAGCAGTCGCGCAAGCTGGCCAATTCGCGCGGGCGCACCGAGCGTAGCCACAAGCGTGTGGAAATACGCTCGAGATCGGGCATGCGCTTCAGGCTGTTACGCAAGGTGTCTAACGGCTCCTCGGCTTCCAGCCCGCCAATTGGGGTAGGGGAAAGCAAGGATGCGATAACGTGTTGGCGCTCAAGTGCTGCCTGCGTGTTGCGCAACGGCTGATGCAGCCAGCGACGCAGCAGGCGGCTGCCCATCGGGGTGGCGCAGTGGTCCAGCACCGAAAACAGTGTGGGGCCGTCATCGCCATTAATGGTGTCGGTCAGCTCCAGGTTGCGGCGTGAAACGGGGTCCAGCACCACGTATTCGCCACCATGATCGACCTTGATGCTATGGATATGCTCTAAAGCCTGGCTTTGCGTGCGGCTAACATAACGCAGCAAGGCGCCTGCAGCACATGCCGCTACCGGCACGTCGGCCAGCCCAAGGCTTTGCAGGCCATCTACCTGGAAATGCGTTTCCAGCACATGCAGGGCGCCATCCGCTTCAAAATGCCAATCCGGAATGCGGCTGACTGCCGTCTGAGTGGCTTCAGTTGACGGCGCGCTTTCAGGGTAGACCAGTTCAGCCGGGTCGATCCGATGTATCTCCGTTTCCATCATATCGGGGGTGCATTCCGTCACACGGAACTCGCCATTCGCCAGGTTCATCCAGGCCAGCCCGCAGCGTTCGTTACGCCCCTTACCTTGCACCCACACGGCGGCAATCATGCGGTCGGCCTTGCTGGGCAGCAAGGCGTCGTCGGTCAGCGTGCCGGGGGTGACAATGCGCACAATCTTGCGTTCCACCGGCCCCTTGCTGGTGGCCGGGTCGCCCACTTGCTCGCAAATGGCCACCGATTCGCCCATAGCAACCAGTCGTGCGAGATACCCTTCCACGGAATGAAACGGTACGCCTGCCATCGGCACAGGCGCCCCATTCGACATCCCGCGCTTGGCCAGCGTCAAGTTCAACAGCCGCGCACCGCGCTCTGCGTCTTCATAGAAGAGTTCATAGAAGTCACCCATGCGGTAGAGCAGCAGATAGTTTCCAGCCTCCGCTTTAAGGCGGAGATACTGCTGCATCATGGGGGTGTGGTTGGAGAGATTGGGGCTGGTCATCAAGCGTATGGGGTGTGTGGCTTTGGATGTGAGTTAACGCGTATTTCAGGAGGGTGGAAAAGTCCGACCCAGCCATCGCGGCGGCGTCTGGCTATTGTAGTAGGAGCGGGGGGGGGGCGTTGTGGTTGGAGCCCGGTGCAGCTGCATCCTGGCATTGGTCGGGTTAGAATTTGTTCAACACACCCGCCACACGTCCTATCTTCGGGTAGGGTGTCTGCGACACGCAGACGTGCAAAAGGCGGGTTTTTGCGTTTATTCCATATTCATGGCAATAAATCGTATGTGGGGCGTATGTTTTGGCGTAGGTTTCATCAAGGACTGGAAGTACAGAGCCATCCCTCAAAAATCCGCATTGAAATGTCAAAAATGCGTCATCTCAGGAAGGGGTTCGTGCTCAACCGCGTCAGACGTCAGGCGCTTCAATTATCACCGGGTAGCGCTGATCTTTGCGTGGTACGCGGGCGGCGTTCTCCATGCGTTCCCACATTTCGCTGGTGACAACCGGGATTCGCTTATAGGGAAACTTGAAGACTCGCTTGCCCTCTGTAATGGTTTGCTGCGGAGCTTCGGTGGATTTATGGATGGCGTGATTCTTCATGGGCAGCCTTGTTTGTTTTTGTTTCAAGGTCAACGCAGGCTTTCAATAACTCGTCAAAAGGCAGAGCCTCACCCAGCATTATGTCATCTGCGAGCATGGCGGCGTAGTCATGCTCCAGAGCAACCTTGGCTTCGCCTGTTGGAACAATTTGCAAATGTCCGGTCGTCGCAGCTAAGTAATCGATGACTTGGCCCTTGATATCTTTTTCGATAAAAAAACACGATTTATGACGGGCAACGGCCATTGCCACTTCGCGGTCAGAGATTGTCGGGGCGAAATAAGGGCTTCGGGCGATTGCTGCCAGATCATGCCAGTGTCGTGCGTAGCGCTCACCGCGCATTCGTCCTTGAGCACAGAATACATGTGCTGCTGTGGCTTTTTCCCAAAAGGTGCGACTGACGCTCATTACCACTGGTGAGGCCGTTGGAAGCACTATGTCTGGGAGGTGTTCGGCGATATCGCAGGCGACCTCATGTACCTGATGGGGTTCACCGGTGGCCCGGCCACCAAATTCCAGAGTGACGATCGGTGCTACATAACCTGTGCCTTGCATTAATGCAGGGTAGCGCAGTAGTAGTTTGTCATTATCTTGACCACCAAGCTCGATGCGTGCGTCGAGATTGTAGCGATTCAGAGCCTGTTGCAGAATGGGCAGCACTTCGCTTGTGATCCAGTCAGGGAGGCGACTTCGGACAGCCTTGGTCCATTTGTTTGCCTGGCTGCGGCTGGATGGCAATTCTCCGTCATCGCCAAGTAAATCCGGGATCAGCTTACGAATGTCATACGTGAGATCAATATCTTCAGAGAAACGGTCAATGATTTTGTAGACCTTGGATAGTGATGTGCCACCCTTGAAGGTCAGATCATTCGTTAACGAGGAGTCAAAGAGAGCGTGTAGGACCCAGACCACCCAGATGTCCTTTTCCAGAAGATGGGCGGGGCGGCCTGATTGGGCGCGGGCATATTCCAATGCTTCTCGTTGATCTGCTTTGCTGAGGTCGAAAAAGGATTCAGCCATGCATCGCCTCCTTGCCGATGGCTTGAGCCATCCAGCCAGGCAGGCCAGCCCGTGCGCTTACAAGAGCTTGCCACTCGGAGCTAGGTAGGGTGCGGTGTAGTGACGCTAGGGATTTGCTGACGTGAGTAGGTCCCATCCAGGCCAGGGCACGCACCGCTGCACCAGCGGGACGCGAGCCCAGTGCCATCATCCAGCGCGGTGCGTGCTTGACGAGCACGGTCGAATGGCCAAGCGTGAGTTCGCGCGTTTTCCCAGATGTGAGGTAGACCTCACGGATGGGTACTTGTTGAGTTAACCCCAAGACATTGGCTGAACTGGCGCCATGCGGCACGACAATCTCGCCATTTTGTTCAGCGAGTGCCTGAACCACTTTTTCGGGAGACGGCGCTCGTGCGCCAAATCGGCTGGACACCGGGGCAACGTAAGCGCCACGGGCGACGCGCAGCAGTTTTCCTTCCTTGTTTAACCGGGAGAACGCCTGGTCAATCGCGGCGCGACTACCGAGATGCAGAAATTCCTTGGGCGACAGAACGCCTCCTTCAGGGAGGGATTGTGCTTGCTTCAGGATAGCTTGAGGTAGTGTGTTCATAGACGCCTCGATTGGTGAGAAACTATACCCTAATATCTGACATTTTAGAAGTGAGAAGGTTCCCCCTCTGACGGAGATGAGCTACCTAGAGTAAGGGGAAGGCGTGCAGAAGAAGGCCAGGGCGAGCGCTATCAAAGGTATGTCAACACGCCAGGATATGCCCCAAGTTACGGGCTATTTTCTTGGTGTGATTTTGGTGTAAGTCCATCGCCAAACCATGCCAATCGATGGGGCGCGATGCGCTCAGCGCTGCTTCGGGTTAATGCCGCTTTCCCGGTTTGGTGTTGGACTCTAAAATCTGGAATATGTAATTAAATGTATTTTTATGACATGAGATTTTCTTCTCTTTCGCCCCCCGTGCGTGCTTTATGGGCGAAAAGCTCCGAGGAAGGCGGGCATGGTCTTCTTGCGCATATGCTGGATGTTGCGGCAGTCGCCGAGGAAATCCTGAACCGAGAGCCTGCAAGCACCCGAAATTGGGCCATCCAAGCTTTCGGGTTAAAGCAAGATGAGGTGGTTCGGTGGCTGGTGGCACTGGTCGGCTTGCACGATTTTGGAAAGGCAATTCCTGGTTTTCAGAGTAAGTGGGAGGCAGGGCGGCAGAGATGTATTCAGGCTGGCCTGTCTTTCCCCTCTGTCATAGATGGTCGCCCCCATTTTGCCAAGCCTTCGATCGGTGATAGTTGGTAGGTAATGATTGCTGCCATAGATCCGGACTTTTGTCTGAGGCCGTCGCCCCATGTCCCTGATGGAATATGCTGGTCGGCTCCTGATCACAATATCGTGCTCTGTGGCACTGGACTGAGGTGAGGTTTTCCGACCACGGTCTTACCTGTTACGCCATCACGTCATGAATTGCCTGTGCAATCGGTGGTAGGTCTCTATGCTCCTGTGAAATCGTCCCTGGAGATTCTTATAATCAGCCGGTGCGGCTACGCGGCGTTCTGCGCGTAGTCGCACCGGAACCTACGCTCGTGTGCAAGCAATGCCCACACGATGCGTGCGTTCTTGTTGGCAAGCGCTACCGCCGCGACGTTCTTGTGACGTCGTGCCAGAAGCCGTTCTGTCCACAGCTGTGAATCCGGCTGGGCTTGCCCAAAGCGCAACACAGCGCGAGCGCCATGAATGAGTAGTGTGCGCAGATATGTATCGCCACGCTTGCTAATGCCCAGAAGTGTGGGCTTGCCCCCCGAGGAGTGCTGCCGTGGCACGAGCCCCAACCAGGCTGCGAGCTGTCTACCGTTTTTAAAGTTACGTGCGTCTCCCACCGAGGCTACTAAGGCACTTGCCGTCATGGGGCCGATACCGGGCACTTCGGACAGGCGTTTGCTTGCCTCATTCTCCCTATGCCAGCGCACGATCTCAGCCTCCAGTTCCTCGACCTGGTTGTCGAGCACTTTCAGATGATCCAGCAAGCGCAAGATCAAGAGCCGGAAGCTGCCCGGTAGGTCATTGTCGCCATCCTCAATGATCTCCGGCACGCTTTTGCCAAGGTGGATGATGCCTTGCGGAATCACGAAGCCGAATTCGGCCAGCAGCCCGCGGATCTGGTTGGCTTGCGCAGTCCTTGCCTTCACAAAACCCTGACGGGCGCGGTGAATGGAGAGAATCGACTGCTGGCTTGCCGTCTTCACAGGAACCGTAGGCATCTCGGGACGGGTTGCCGCCACGCAGATCGCTTCGGCGTCGGCTGCGTCGTTCTTGTTGCGCTTCGTGACTTGGTACAACACGGAGCACCGCCACAGCGGCATCAAGTTCGTGACACCCGAGCAGCGACATTATGGGCAGGAGCACGCCATTCTTGAACGCCGCCGCACCGTCTACGAAGCGGCGAAACAAGCCATGCCTCAGCGTTGGAAGGGCCGCCACACGCGTGACTGGAACCCAATTGGCGAGGTGTGGTTAAACCCGCCGAAAGTAAGTGCCGCCGACGATCACAAACTCAGCCGCGCCGCATGAAGAAAACGGACATCATTGTTGACAAACACCGGGGGCAGGCGATTGTGATTCTTGAAGCGTTTATTCAATCGGATATATTTATCCTACTTGTGTAGGATAAATAGTACTACTAAAATAGAACTTATTAAGTTCAGAATAAACAGGAGACCTCTATGCTTCAAACGCTACGTAAAGCAGGCGGTTCGCTCGTGATGACCGTTCCCAAGGTGTTTGTCGAACAGAACGGCCTTAGCGAAGGTTCTCAGGTTGAGTTGCATCTTCAGGGAAAGAAGATGACCGTCGAGGCACCTGCCCGCCCGCGCTATAAGCTGACCGACCTGATGGCCGAAATGCCTGAAGGTTTGCCTCGTGCCGAGGGCTGGGAAGAAATGCCTTCGGTAGGACTGGAGGACGGCTGATGGCTTACGTGCCTAATCGTGGCGACATCGTGCATCTCGAATTTGACCCATCTTCCGGGCGAGAGATGAAAGGCCCGCACTTTGGTCTAGTTCTGAGCGGCAAGGTCTTCAACCAGCAAGGGTTGGCGATGATTTGTCCGATTTCGCAAGGGGCCGCGGCAGCGGCCAGAACTTATGGAACGGTAGTCACGTTGATGGGGGCGGGCACAGACACTCAGGGTGCTGTGCACTGCCACCAGTTGAAGTCGCTGGATTGGCGGGCGCGCAAAGTACGGCTCAAAGAAGCTGTGCCGCAATCCATTGTTGACGAGGTTCTGGCTCGAATTGAAGCCATTCTTTTTGAGTGAATCCTGGGCTGTGAGGCCCTTGTTCTCGTCAGATGGCGAACTTGCCAGATTCCATCCGTTCCGTGGCGCATCCTGTATTTGTGCTTTTAGCGTGCTTCCGGAGCCGGAATGCCCCGGCTTTGTTTTTGGCAACGCTTCCGACTATTGTAGAAAGGACAGGCCGACACCCTCTTAGTTTAGTAAGATCGAATATTTATCGTGCCAGAACGCACAATTGACTGGAGAGTTCCCATGCTGCAGACCGCTGATTATGTGTCTACCTTATTCCATGGTTCAGGCAATCCTGACAAAGTCACAGTCGCTTTGACAATGGCTTTGAATGCGAGAATCAAGGGGCATTCAAGCTGCCTGATTCTGATGGCTGAGGGTGTTGAGCTTGGCGTGCCAGGCGCTGCCGACGGTATGGATATTGGCCAACCTTTTGAGCCGGCGGCGGATCTTTTGCAGAAATACCTGGATCAGGGCGGGCGGGTGGCTGTGTGCAAATCTTGTATGGTGCATAACGGCTTTACTGAAGAGCAAATGGACGCACGCTATGAGATTATCACGGCTCCCGATGTCATTGATTTGTTGATGGGGGCGCAGGGTTCGCTACAAGTGGCTTGAGGAAATACCGAAGCCAACTGAAAAGGTTGAGCCGCGCACTTGGCCGAATTAAGCCTCGCACAACACAGCAAGATTACGGTATTGCCCTTTGAAGTACAGCAAGGGCTCTGCCGCTGGCGCAGCTTGTCGGCCCAACGCCTTGACTTCACCGATGACGATCAGGTGATCCCCGGCGGGGTATTCAGCGTGGATTTCGCAATCAAGCCAGTGCAGGCTGTCGGCAATGATGGGGTTGCCCAAGGGTGACTTCTGCCAACGGATGCCTTGCCATTTATCCGTGCCGCGCCGCGCGAATTGGTTGGAAACATGACTTTGTTCGCCCGACAGTATATTGACGATGAACCGGCCGGCTTTGCGAATTTTTGGGTAGCTGGCGGAAGTGGACATGACGCTGAATGAGACCAGCGGCGGGCTGATGGATACGCTGTAGAACGACTGGCAGGTGAAGCCCACCGGCTCGTCATCAATGTGTGAGGCGATAACCGTGATGCCGGACGCAAAATGACTGAGAGCTTCCCGAAAATTTGAAGAGTGAATAGCAGTACCAGGGGATGACATAGCAGACATTTAATAGGGGTGTTTCCGCGCCCGGCTGCCCCTACCATTTTGGTGAATACGGTAGAGGCAGGCCATGGCTGTGCTTTCCCTGGGGGTTAGGTCGAGAGTTCGGTGCGGATGATTTCTGCGCCTGCGCTTAATGCATTCAATTTGCCGCGTGCCACGGAGCGGGACAACGGAGCCATGCCGCAGTTGGTGCATGGGTAAAGTTTGTCTGCGTCGACGAACTTAAGGGCTTTGCGCAAGGTGTCGGCGACTTCTTCGGGCGTTTCAATGCGGTTGTTTGCGACATCAATCGCCCCCACCATCACTTTCTTGCCCCGTATGAGTTCAATGAGGTCCATGGGGACCCGCGAGTTATGGCATTCCAGCGAGATAAGGTCGATATTAGATTGTTGTAGCTTGGGAAAGGCTTCTTCGTATTGTCGCCATTCTGAACCCAGCGAATTTTTCCAATCGATATTCGCTTTGATTCCGTAGCCATAGCAGATGTGAACTGCGGTTTCACATTTCAAGCCCTCAATAGCGCGTTCCAGGGTGGCGATGCCCCAGTCGTTGACTTCGTCAAAGAACACATTGAATGCGGGTTCGTCGAACTGAATGATATCGACACCGGCCGCTTCCAGTTCTTTGGCTTCCTGATTGAGGATTTTTGCGAATTCCCAAGCCAGTTTTTCCCGGCTTTTGTAGTGGGCATCGTAAAGCGTGTCAATCATGGTCATGGGGCCGGGCAGTGCCCACTTGATAGGTTGCTTTGTCTGCTGACGCAGAAACTTGGCATCTTCCACAAAAACGGGTTTTTGGCGAGCGACGGCGCCCACCACCGTTGGCACGCTTGCATCGTAACGATCGCGAATTTTAACGGTCTCGCGTTTTTCGAAATCGACGCCTTCGAGGTGTTCGATGAACGTCGTCACGAAATGCTGCCGCGTTTGTTCGCCATCGCTGACGATGTCAATGCCGGCCACTTGCTGCTCCAGCAAGGCGATGCGCAGAGCATCTTGCTTTCCTTCTACGAGTTCGCCGTTCTGCAGTTTCCAGGGTGACCAGAGTTTCTCGGGCTCAGCAAGCCAGGAGGGTTTAGGCAAGCTGCCGGCAGTAGAAGTAGGTAATAGTTTTTTCATGGTGATGGATAATCGGTTCTAGGTGGGTCAGGCGGCGTAATTTTCCGCCCATTGATTCAGAACGGTGTAGTAGGGTTTGATGACGTACTCTTCGGCAAACCGTCCTTGATCGACAGCTAATTGGCTACGCTCCTCCCGATCGTACACAATTTTTGTAAGCGAATAGTCTTGGTGGGTCAGGCTGGGCTGGTAGCACTTTCCTGCCACGGAATTTGCGTTGTAAATTTCTGGCCGATAGATTTTCTGAAAAGTATCCATCGTGCTGATCAGGCTAATGAGCTCTAGGTTGCTGTAATCGCTTAGCAAATCACCAAAGAAATAGAAGGCGAATGGTGCGGTGCTTCCTGCCGGCATGAAGTACCTTACCTTCATGCCCATTTTCTTGAAGTACTCATCGGTCAATGAGTACTCGTCTTGTCGATATTCAACACCCAAAATAGGGTGGTGGTTTTCAGTTTGATGATAAACCTTGGTGCTGGATACGCTCAGGCACACAACCGGGTTTTTGTTGAAGTGTTCCTGGTATGTGTTCGACTTTACGAAGCAGTTGAATAATTTTCCGTGTAAATCGCCAAAATCTTCTGGCACGCTGAATTCAGCTTGGTTTTTGTTGTGTTCTTGCAGCAGAACGCTGAAATCGTAATCTCTGATGTAAGAAGAGAAATTGTGCCCGGGAATTCCATCAATGCGCTGGTTGTTGTGCTTGTCAATAATGCTGGTTTTCAGAATTTCAATTAAGGGTAGGGTACTATTGGTTTCGGCGGCAATGCCCATTTCAACAGTGACAATATCTAGGTCTACGCTATAGCGGTCGCCTTCTGGGTTATCCCAGTGGGCGAGCGAGTTGAAACGGTTGTTAATCATGCTGAGGGCGCCACGCAAATTTTTCTGGCGGTCTTCTCCTCTGGCTAGATTAGCGAAGTTCGTGGTAGCCCGCGTGCTTTCAGCAGGTCGGTAATTCTCATCAAAACGTGTATTTTTGATAGTGAATTTAAGTTCTGTTTGCATGGTGGTTGCTGCCTGATTCCAATGCGTAATCCAGTGGATGGCTTGTCTGCGATCCTGGATTTCTTCATTGGTTTTTGTATTGAATGAAGTGAGCCATTCTAGGTGCACTCGACGGGTGAATAAAAGTGATTTGATTTCATTGAATGATTAGTGCTGCTCATCAGTCGCGGCGCAGCCCAGTTTTTCAGCAGGTGGCGCGTCAGTGCTCTACGCACAGCACCATGCTTGCGCTACAGCCAGCGGCGCACTTTTTGCTCGTACGCACGGAAGTCCGCTGGAAATTTTTCTTGCAGCATGCGTTCTGGCACACCGGGAAGCTCTTCCAGAACTTCGATCAAGTATCATGAACTTTGGCCCGACAACCATTTCTACCGTTTCTCGCTAGAAATAGGTAGAAAAGAAATCATGAGGGAGCTCTTATGCTTTATGTTGATATTCCAACCCGAAACGAATTTTCTTTGCTGGCTAGTCAGCGTTCGGATGCATGCGTTTCCATCTATTTGAAAACGACACCTGTCACACAGGAAGTTCAGGCAACGCGGATCCAATTGGGCAACCTCATCAAAGAAGCGCATGCGCAGCTGGAAAAATCCGGGTTCGATAAACGCCGGTTAGCCGCGCTTTTGGGGCACCTCAATGATCTTCTGGACGATGATAAATTCTGGCGTTTCCAGGCGAGCAGTCTGGCTGTTTTCGCTACGCCTGACAGCATTCGGACTTATCGGCTCGCAAATGATTTGACGTCTATGGTGCAGGTGGCTGACAGGTTCCATCTCAAGCCGCTGTTCCGTGCCGTCACGTTTCCCCATGCTGCCTTCATTCTGACGCTTTCAGAAAACGCCGTGCGCTTGTTCGAGATGAATGCCGATCAGCCGGCTAAAGAAATCGAGGTACAAGCCTTGCCCGATGATATGGCGTCGTCGGTTGGCCCGATTCCCAGCGACGAGCGGGTGTTCAGCGGCCGCAGCTATGGGAAGGAAGGCCATAACGTCAGGTTGCAGCAATATGTCCGTTTGGTTGATTCAGCACTGCGGCCCATTCTTGCAGGGCGCGAGACGCCTTTGGTTCTGGCGGCAACCGGGCGACTGGCAGACCTCTTCAAGCAAATCTGTTCCTACCCGCATCTATTGGCTGAGACCATCTCAGAAAGCCCTGATCGCTTGACGGAAGCTGAACTGACGGCCCGGGCACGGCCCGTTCTCGATAACGCTTACGCCGGCCAGATCGCAGACATCAAAGCACTGTTTGAAAAGCGTGTCGGCCAGCGTCGCACCACAACGGACATTTCCGATGCTGCACGCGCCGCGACATTTGGTGCTATTCAAACCTTGTTGGTCGATATCGATGCCGTCGTGCCCGGATTTGTAGATGAGGAAACGGGCGAGGTATCCTTCGTGCAAACAGATGACGCTAAAGCGTATGGGGTGATTGATGAGATCACCGCTCGGGCGTTCGCCAGTGGTGCAACGGTGTTCGGGGTCAGACGGGAAGATATTCCTGGTGGCCACGACCTTGCAGCAATTTTGCGTTACCCGCATTAACGATAAGCAAGTAGGGCGGCGCCCTGTTTTTCTAGCAATCGTAACCGGAGCATGAATCTTGGAATATCGCAAACTTGGTCATACTGATATTGAAGTCAGCCTGATCGGACTGGGCACCATGACGTGGGGTGAACAGAACACCGAAGCTGAAGCTCACGAGCAGCTTGATTACGCTTTATCACGAGGTATTAACTTTGTAGATACAGCAGAGATGTATCCCGTGCCGCCTTCAGCACAAACTCAGGGCCTGACTGAAACTTATATCGGTACGTGGCTGGCCAAGACAGGGCGCCGCAACGATATTGTTCTGGCCAGCAAGGTGGCCGGGCCCAGCACCGACCCCAAACGCCCAGGCCACATTCGCGATGGCAACACGCGTTTAGATAGAAAAAATATGACGGCGGCGCTGGATGAAAGCCTGAAGCGTTTGCAGACTGATTACCTTGATCTCTACCAGTTACATTGGCCAGATCGAACCACGACTGCATTTGGCCGGCCCGGCTACCCTTGGCGGGAAGATACGGGCTCCGTGCCGATTGAAGAAACGCTGGGCGTGCTGGAAGATTTCGTCAAGGCGGGAAAGGTGCGCCACGTTGGCGTATCGAATGAAACTCCCTGGGGGGTGGCGCAGTATCTAAAGTTCGCTGAAACCAAGGGGATGCCTCGCATCGTTTCGATTCAGAACCCCTACAACCTGCTGAATCGTATTTACGAGAACGGGCTGTCGGAGTTCAGCCATCTAGATGGGGTGGGGCTGTTGGCGTATTCGCCGCTGGCTATGGGGGTGCTGGCGGGCAAATACCTGAATGGTGCGCGGCCCGAAGGTGCGCGCCTGACCCGGTATACGCGATTTGACCGTTACTCCAAACCGCAGGTGGAACCTGCGGTGACCGAATATGTGAAGCTGGCGCGGGATCACGGCCTGTCTCCTGCTACGTTGGCCTTGGCGTTTGTGAATCAGCAGCCGTTTGTCACAAGCAACCTGATTGGCGCCACCAACCTGGAACAGCTTAAGGAAAATATCGACAGTATGTCCGTGAAATTGTCGAAAGAAGTGCTGGACGGCATCAAAGCCATTTACCAGCTGTATCCGAATCCGGCGCCCTGATTCCTGTTAGGGTGGGCAAGCGCTTTTTAAGGCAGGTCAAACAGCAGCAACTCTGCGTTTTTGGCCTCCGTCACCGTGATCTTTGTTTCGTTGGTGGCTTTAAGCGCATCGCCCGCCTTTAGCGGTATGCCATTGATCGTCGCTTCGCCCAGGGCCACATGCAAGTAGCCACGACGTTCGTTGGAAAGCGCGAAATCCAACGTGTCGTTACCATCCAGTATCGCTGCGTACAACGCCGCCTCTTGGTGGATGCGTACAGAACCTTCCCGGCCATCCGGTGAGGCAATCAAGCACCATCGCCCTTGTTTGGCAGCCCTGTCGAAGTGTTTTTCTTCATAGCTGGGTGGCAGGCCTTGCTGGTCCGGCAGAATCCAGATCTGCAGAAAATGAACGGGCTCAGTGCGCGAGTGGTTGTATTCGCTGTGCATCACACCACTGCCCGCACTCATTCTCTGCACACTGCCGTAACGAATAACGGAACCCGTGCCCATGCTGTCTTTGTGCTCCAGTGCGCCGTCCAGAACATAGGAGATAATTTCCATGTCGTTATGGCCGTGTGCACCGAAACCGCCGCCGCCTTGCACCCGGTCTTCATTGATGACTCGCAAAGGCCCAAAGCCCATGTGCTCAGGGTCGTAATAATTGGCAAATGAAAACGAGTGGCGGGAACTCAACCAGCCATGTTCGGCGACGCCGCGATCTTCGCTTTTTCTGATTTCTAGCATGTGTATCTCCTAGGCTGCTGTGTCCATTTTGCGATCGGGCGCGCGCTCCAGGTCGAGTATTGGGCCGAGCGGTACAATGCCGGTGGGGTTGATGCTCGCGTGGCTACGGTAATAATGCTGTTTGATGTGGTCGAAGTTGACCGTTGAGGCCACGCCCGGCCACTGGTATAGCTCGCGGGTGTAGCTCCAGAGGTTGGGGTAGTCGACCAGTCGCTTCAGGTTGCATTTGAAGTGGCCGTGATACACCGCGTCGAAACGAATCAATGTCGTGAACAGGCGCCAGTCGGCTTCGGTAATGCGCTCACCCACCAGGTAGCGCTGTTGGCCCAGCAAAGTTTCCAGCCTGTCTAGCGCGCCAAACAGCTTGGTGACTTCCTGCTCATAAACTTCCTGACTCGTAGAAAATCCCACTTTGTAGACACCATTGTTAATGCTGTCATAGATATCCTCATTGATGGCATCAATCTTGGGCAGCAATTCCGCAGGCGCATAATCGCCTTCACGGGCGCCTAAGCCATCGAACGCGGAATTAAGCATGCGGATGATTTCGGCAGATTCGTTACTCACAATGGTATTGCGCTGTAAATCCCAGAGTACAGGTACCGTAACTCGTCCGCTGTATTCTGGTTGTGCATGTAAATACACTTGATACAGGTATTGCGCGTGGTTGACCGGGTCGGCCACCACGCCGGGGTCGGGCTCGAAGGTCCAACCGTTTTCTGCCATATAGGGGTTTACAACCGATACGCTGATCATGTTTTCCAGCCCCTTCAAGGCGCGTAGGATGAGTACGCGGTTTGCCCATGGGCAGGCCAGTGAAACATATAAATGGTAGCGTCCCGCTTCTGCCTTGAATCCGCCTTCGCCGCTGGGGCCAGGCGCGCCATCTGGGGTGACCCAGTTGCGAAACTGAGCGTCGCTGCGCACAAAGCGGCCGCCGGTGCTTTCAGTGTCATACCACTGGTCATGCCATTTGCCGTCTATTAAAAGTCCCATATCCTTTCCTTACGTCGACGCGAAAAGCCTTGTTCGTTCCGAAGGCTTTTGCATGAATGAATAGGTTCATTCTATTGGAATGAAAAAGGAAGTTATATAGAGTTTTTACTGGTTTATAGTTCCATATATGGAACAATCAGGAGTCTAAGGCGGGCAAGATAATGGAGAATGTGGAGCCTTTGCCTTCGCGACTATCGGCAGATATCGTGCCTCCGTGTCGCAAGATCGTGGTACGCGCGAAGGCCAAGCCTAAACCAGCGCCGCTGGGGTGATCGGGGGCAGCGGAGGTAACTCGGGTAAAGGGCTCGAAGATGCGCTCCAACTGCTCGGGGGCCATACCGAACCCCTGGTCTTCGATGGCAACGCGCCAACTTTGTCCTTCCCGAGTAATCCGGCAGCGAATCTCTGTGTGATCTGGGCTGTATTTGATGGCGTTATCCAGTAGGTTGCGCAGCACCCGGCTCAATAATTTGTGATCACCTTCAACCCAGGCTTCATCAGGTAGATCATCCGTCGAGAGGGTAATGCTACGGTGGTGGGCCAATTCCCAAAGGCTGTCGCACGCTTCGTGTAGCAAGCCGCTTAACTCAATGGCTTTTAGGTTAAGCGACACCACTTCGGCTCGTTCCACCTGAACAAAACCGTCCATCAGCTCCAGGGTGTCTACGGCCCGGCGTTTTATCCGTTCCAGTACCTCTCGTTCGCTACGCAATTCAGGCTCACGCCGTTGCATTTCTATGAGCGCCAAAATTGCACTCTGGGGCGCGCGCATATCGTGCGAAAGAAAACGCAGCGTCTCCTCCCGCTTTTGTTGCACATGTCGGAAGCGGGCGATTGCCTGATGCAAGCGCCTGACTCGGGTAGGCAGCGAATGGTCATAGAAAGCACCGACGCCGTTGCGTTCGCTGTGTGTAGAGTCCCAAGCTGTGACCTGTTGCAAAGCTAGCAGCTCCTGGTCAATGTGCTGTAAGGACGCTTCCTGACTTCGCCAGCTCCACAAGGGAAACGCAAGAGCGATACCGATCAGCCCGGCCGTCACCGGCATCCAGATGTGGCCGACGAACAGCAAAATCGCCGACGCAGCACACCAGCACACAATGAGGAAAAAGGTTGCCAGTAAAGAGTGTCGTGGCGAGAGTCGCCGGAATGCCAGGCATAACAAAAGAACCGGCAAACAACTCAACAAGGCAGTGAGCCAAGCGGGAATAGTGCGTATCCAGTTCCCGTTTTCAAGCGCGAGCATTCCATTAGCCAGGATTTCCACACCGGCCATGGTTTCACCATGTCGCGTCAATGGGGTGGGGAAGGTGTCGCCCAGACCCGAGCTCCAAGCGCCTACCAGCACCAGGCGATCATGGAAGTGTTCGGCGGGTATATCGCCATGAAGTACCGCTGCGTACGGATAAAAAGAGAAATGGCCCGCCGGCCCCGCATAGGGGATTAAAAAAGACTCGCCGGGTTGACCTGGGGGGGGTGTGCTTTCTCCCATCATCTCGGCTGAAAAGTGGTGAGCCTGCTGACCCGATGGCAGAGTGTGCGAGAGCGTAAGCGTGCGCACCGTCCCATCGCTGTGTGGGTAGATATTGATGTAGCCCAGCCCGGAGGCGGCGTCGGCCAGGGGGGCCATGGGGGTTTGAAGGCGGGTGCCATCCACCGAGTCATCGACGATGATGGTGGGCAAGACGACGCGGCCATGCCGCCTGATGGCCTCAGCCAGTAGGGCGTCGTCTTCCGGAAAATCGAGGTTAGGCTCGCTGAAGACAATATCAAAACCGACGCGTCGCGCTTGGCTTAGGCGATCAAGCAGTTGCGCATGGACATGGCGGCGCCAGGGCCAGTGGCCGAGTGCTTCGATGCTGCCGTCGTCAATGGCGATGATGACAATATCGTCGGGCGCCTCGGTGGATGTGCTGGCCCGCATGACGCCATCGTAAAAGGTTTGATCCAGCCGGCTCAGGCCGGTTGTTTCACTGTGAAGGCTGAGTAGCACTGTTGCCAACAAAGTGGCTACAGTGATCGCCAGCCATTCTGTTCGGATTCGCTTTTCAAGCGAGCGCCAAAAAAGTGAGTCGGCGTGTGGGCCTGCGGCCATGGGATCAATAGTCGCTCAAGTAGACCTGGTCACCGTAGCCGGTGGCAACAGGCTTGCCGTCGGTGGTGGATAGCACAGCTTGCCCAGGGAAGGGGTGGGAAGCGTCTGGCCCCATGAGCCCCTGGGCGTCGATCGCGCGCACCAATACATAGTGGGTACCAGGGCCATGGGCTGAGAAACGGACCTCGCTAGGCGTAGCAAAGCGACGGCTGAAACGGGGATGTGCCCCATCGGGGTCATCGGCCACCCTTACCAGATAGGCCACGGCGCCCGGAACGGGGTCGAACTCTACCTGCCAGCCTTGTGGGCTACGAAAGGGTTTTGATAGATGGGGTGCAGCAGGCAAGGCACTCACTGGCCCCATGACACCCTTTCCACTTGTGGAGACTCCCTGGCCGCTTTTCAGCATCGCTTGGCCTGACTGGCTAGCGCCAAGGTGGGCAACACCTTGAATGACTTCTGTTTGGGCACCGGTGTCGCCGGCATGAACTCGCAGCCGGGTGCCGCGCACGCCGGTGATCGCGACGGGGGTGCGGATTTCAAATCGACCCACACCGGTTTTCTCCGGCGCAACCAAGGATTCAATCGAGCCATTTTCTACCGACAGAATGGTATCTGTCAGCCCTGTGCCTTTGAAAGCCTGCAGGCGGTCAACCTTGATTGCGCTGTTGCCCGGTATGGTGACCGTACTGCCGTCGGTCAGCCGCAAGGCCATAAAACTGCCGGCCGCTGTGGTGAGGGTGCTGCCTTCAGGAAGCGGTTCGCCTTGTTTGACGGGCCGCCCGTCCACCATGACCTGACCGCTGGCATGAACGACGCTGGCGGGGGCGGGCACTTCTGGAATTATGGAAAAAGGGATGCGCAGGGTCTGGCCAATGGGTAGCTTCAACGTATCGGCAACATGATTGATCTGTTGCAGCACTCGCCAGTTTTGAGGGGTGGTGGTGTAGCGCCCGGCGAGCTCCAGCAGTGTATCGCCCTGAATCACACGGTATAGGAAATCATCGCCATTGGCGCCGATCGGTTGAGACAGTGCCGGGCCGGTGGCGGCCAATGCGAACACAGTCATGCATTGGAGCAGGTTTCGCGGCAAAAAGGTGCGGTTCTTCATATAGCGGCGTGAGCTGGAGATTCATCGTCATTCAACAGCTCAAGACGGTAGCCCAATGCATAAGAGGCAGTGAGCCGCACGCCATTTTCAGGTTTTAAATGGAGCTTGCGACGGATGTTGGAAAGATGGGTATCTATTGTGCGGGATGTCGCCGGGATATCGCGATTCCATACCGAGCTGCTGAGCACATCGCGCGAGAACAGATGGCCAGGGTTGCGCAGGAAGAGTAAAGCCAGTTCGAATTCTTTGGGTGCAAGTTCTATCTTCCGGCCCCGCAGTTCTATGCGATTGTTATCCGGTTCTACATAGTAAGCCGCGCACTGAAAAGGCGCGTCTTGAACCGGCAAAGAGGCACTGCGCCGACTCAGAGTACGGATACGGGCCAACAGCTCGGCCTCCCGCGGAGGCTTGATAACGTAGTCGTCTGCGCCAGCATGTAGGGCGGCGACTAAGTCGGATTCATCACTTCGGTTGGTGACGAAAATAATAGGAAGGTTTTGCCCTAGATTGCTGCGGACCCAGCGCAGCACCTCAAAGCCTGTGATGTCGGGAAGCTCCCAGTCGATCAGCAGCAAGTTGTATGGGTGGGGCTTTGCCAGCGCGGCCAGAAATTCGCGCCCTGTTGTATACACCGTGCACTCGTAGCCAGCTTTTGTAACTATGGAGCGGAGCAGTTCGCCTTGCGCGGCGTCGTCTTCAACAGAAGCTATATGCATGCCAGGAAGTGGTTCTTTTTACTAAGCCATCGGTGATGCTTTTCGCCGCTTATGATACCGGACGAAAGGTTTTCCTACTAATTTGATTGTTTTGAACGGGTGCGAGAGGTGTGCCGAGGTTGACGGAAGTCGTAAAACCTATACTTGGCAGAAAGACGAAAAGCCGCGTATAGCGGCTTTTCCATTTGGTGCGATCTTTCAGCTTGTTAGCATCCAGCACGCATATCCTAATCAGATATGGTGTGTATGGTAATGGTTTACTTGAATAAATGCAAGATGCGGTCTAAATTCATAACAAATTATTACTACTCAAGGGGGGTGTATGCCGTTTCGTTATCGTTTGGCGTTAGATTTGGGGCCAACGTCTCTCGGTTGGGCGGTACTGAGATTGACGGCTGACAATCAACCAACTGCGGTTGTTCTGACTGGGGTACGGATTTTTTCCGATGGTCGCAATCCAAAAGACGGTGTATCACTAGCTGTGGCCCGTCGTACGGCGCGGGCCATGCGGCGTCGGCGAGATCGCATGCTGAAGCGTAAAAATAAGCTGATCGACGCCTTGATCCAATATGGCTTTTTCCCAGAAGATCTTACAGAACGAAAGAGCCTGGAAATACTCGACCCCTATCAACTGCGCGCCGAAGGTCTAGATCGAGCACTAGAACCCTATGAATTCGGTCGAGCGATTTTTCACCTTAATCAACGACGTGGTTTCAAGAGCAATCGAAAGACCGATAAAACGGAGAAGAATGACAGTGTGATGAAGAGCGCAATTTCTGGCGTGCGCTCTGCAATGCAAGGGGGCGGTTTTAGGACGGTGGGCGAGTGGCTGCACCATCGAATGAAAAACGGCCAGACGGTACGAGCCCGTTTCAATGAAACTAGGGTGTTATCGGCCGCAAGTAAGCCAAAGATCGAAAAGAGCTACGACTTATATATCGATCGGGCGATGGTCGAAGCGGAGTTTGATGCTTTATGGGCAAAACAAGCTGAACTCAATTCGAAACTTTTTCACGACCATGCTCGGGAAACGCTGCGAGATATTTTGCTATTTCAAAGGCGACTAAGGCCGGTTGACCCTGGTCGTTGTACATTTTATACGGATGAACCCCGAGCCCCACTCGCCTTACCCAGCGTGCAGTCGTTCCGTATATACCAGGAAGTGAATAACCTGCGCTGGCTTGATGAAGGCCTGAAAGAGCAAACCCTGACACTTGAACAGCGCGATGCGATGGTTAAAGCTCTGGGGGCAAGCGCCAAGAAGACCTTCAAGCAATTACGCACCGCTGCAGGTTTGGGCAGCGATGCGACATTCAATATCGAAGATGCGAAACGCCAGGAATTCAAAGGTAATGCGACCGGAAATATCTTGTCGAGAAAACAGTATTTTGGAGCCGTGTGGCAGACGTTTAGCGAGGAGTTCCAAGATGATATCGTCGTGCAGTTGTTGACAGAAGAAAACGAATCTGCCCTGATTTCGTGGTTGTGTGAGCACACGGGTGTCACTGAAGATCAGGCGGAAGCGATTGCCAATGTTTCGTTGCCGGAAGGGTACGGAAGCTTGAGTTTAAAGGCCATCCGGCAGATTCTTCCGGTGCTCCGGACGAGTGTGTGTACTTACGATAAAGCGGTGATCGCTTCAGGTATTCCGCATCATAGCCACATGGGGCCGCGCGCTACCGGAGAAATTCTGTCTAGCCTGCCATATTACGGAACCGTTCTTGAGCGCCATGTCGGTTTTGGTACAGGCCGCCCTGATGATCCGGAAGAAAAACGAGTAGGAAAAATCAGCAACCCCACTGTGCATATCGGCCTGAACCAGGTTCGTATTGTGGTCAACGAGTTGATCCGGCGTTATGGGCATCCATCCCAAGTCGTTATTGAATTGGCTCGCGAATTTAAGCAAACCCGGGAGCAAAAGCTGGAGGCCATGCGTGAGCAAGCGGAAAACCAGAAGAGAAACAAGCGTTATCGTCAAGAAATTGCCGAGATATTGGGAATAAGCGAGGATCGAGTAAAACGAGACCTGCTTGAAAAGAGGATTCTTTGGGAAGAGTTGAGTTTCGATCCTGTTGAGCGGCGCTGCCCATATAGCGGTGAGCAGATCAGTCTGGAAATGTTATTAAGCGACAAAGTGGAAGTCGAGCATATTCTGCCTTTTTCCAAAACGCTCGATGACAGTCTGAATAATAAGACGGTAGCTCTCAGGTTGGCTAATCGCGCCAAAGGCAACAGAACTCCTTGGGAGGCATTTGGGCAGCAGACGATTGCGGGTTTCAACTACGAAGAGATTTTGCAACGTGCGCAAGCAATGCCCTTGCGCAAGCGTTATCGGTTTGCACAAGATGGAATGGCCCGCTGGGATAAAGAGGACAAAGGCTTTCTGGACAGGGCGTTGAATGACACCCGCTACTTAAGTCGGATGGCCAAGGAATATCTGGAATGCATATGCCCTCAAGGTACCTGGGTGGTTCCAGGGAGATTGACAGGCATACTGCGGCGCGTCTACGGGCTGAATAATGCAGATATCTTGGGCTGGCAGGGGCAGAAAAATCGCGAGGATCACCGCCATCACGCCATTGATGCGTGTGTTGTAGGTGTGACAGACCGGCGGCTCTTGCAGAAAATGTCCAGTACGAGCGCGCAGGCTCGTGAACATCAAGGGCGGCTTCTAGCGACTATGCCCGAACCTTGGCCCAACTACAGACAACATGTGAAAAGGGCGGTCAACGGAATCTGGGTCAGCCATAAGCCTGATCATAGCTATGAAAGGGCTATGCACAACGACACGGCTTATGGATTGTTGCCCGGTGGTTGTGTGCGGGTGCGCAAAATCGTGGACGGTGTCAGGCAAAGAAAGCCCGAAAAGCTGAAAGTAATTCCCATTACTTGCGCGAAGGCCGCGGCACGCCATGGTTTTTTGCCAGACGGCAGTCTTCGCCCATACAAAGGTTATAAGGGCGATAGCAATTACTGTCTTGAAATCGTGCGTGATGAGAAGTCGGGGCGATGGAAGGGCGAAGTCATATCAACGTATCAGGCTTATCAATTGGTACGCGAACTCGGGAAGGAAGAGGGTTGGAAACGTTTGCGACATCCAAAGCATGCTTTGAGCGGTAACGCTTTGGTGATGCGGCTGGTAATTGGAGATACCGTCAGGCTGGAGCATCTTGGCGCTGTTAGGACGATGCGGGTTGCGACGATAAAAAGCAGCGGTCAATTGTTGTTGGCTGATGTCCACGAGGCCAACGTTGATGCTCGCAATAGAAACAAGGATGACCCATTTTCCTATGTGACGAAAACGGCAAGCTCCTTACAGAACTCCAGGGGAAGGCGAGTAACCATTTCGCCGGCAGGCAGGCTCTCCGATAAAGGGTTTACACCATAAATAGGTAGGAAGGAAGGCCACATGATAGGGCGCATCGTTGAAATCGCAGATGACAGACGGCATTTATTCGCTCATCGCGGCTTTATGGTGGTGCGCGATACACAGGGTGAGCGAAAGGAGCTGGGGCAAGTCCCTCTCGATGACATCGCAGCAGTAATAGCTAACGCTCATGGCTTGAGCTACACCAATAATCTTTTGGTGGCGCTGGCGCAACGTGGGGCGCCTTTTGTTTTGTGTGCAGCCAATCATAATCCTGTGGGCATGCTTTGGCCGATTGATGGCAATTATGAGCAGTCCCGGCGGATAGAAGCACAGTTAACCGCCAAGCGTCCTATACATAAGCAGCTCTGGGCTTCCATAGTACGTAGCAAGCTGGAGCAGCAGGCAGCGGTGTTGGAAGTGGTGGGGGAGCCGCCAATGCCGTTGCTGTCGCTCGCTAGAAAGGTGAAAAGCGGTGACCCTGAGAACCTGGAAGCTCAAGGAGCCAGGCGTTACTGGAGCCTGCTTTTTGGTACTGGTTTCAGGCGTGACCAAGGCGCGGGCGGACTCAATAGTTTGCTGAATTATGGCTATACGATTTTGCGCTCGGCGACGGCAAGGGCCGTGGTAGGCGCTGGCCTGCATCCTAGCATCGGGGTGTTTCACAGCAATGCAGGCAACCCTATGAGGCTGGTGGATGACTTGATAGAGCCATTTCGCCCGTTGGTGGATATTAAAGTGTGGCTTTTGCAGCAAGGAGGTGAGAGCGAGATCACGCCGGATACCAAGCGAGCACTTGTTCACACGCTCTATGACGATATGCTGACGGATACCGGTGTCACACCCGTGAGTGTCTGCATGCAGCGAGTCGCCACCTCGTTGGCCCAGGTATATCTGGGCGAGCGTTCCAGACTTGATTTGCCCCTGCCCGGGCTGCCGCTTTCACTAGCGGCGTCTTTGGTTGATAAGGATGGCTGAATGCTATCGGGATATCGGCTTATGTGGATGCTGGTGATGTTCGACTTGCCCGTACTGGAAAAAGAAGAACGCAAGGCAGCGACAGACTTTCGCAATACCTTGCTGGATCTGGGTTTCGAAATGAGCCAGTTCAGTGTTTATGTCCGGTTTTGCACCGGGCCTGCGCAGGTTGAAACCTATTGCAAACATGTCGAAGCCGCATTGCCGCCCGGAGGCAAGGTAAACATCATACAATTTACTGATAAACAGTATGAACGCATCATTTCATACCAGGGAAGGGCGCGTCAGCCCTCCCAAAAAGCGCCAGATCAATTCAACTTGTTCTAGAAAATGCCATGAAAACCGCAAGTAGAAACCCAAGTAAACTCTTTAAAATCAAGGGTTTACTTGGGTTGGATTCTAACTGATTAGGATATGCGCACTGGCTGGAACGACCTTCAGGCCCATGCCCTTGCCGAAGTTATTCTAACTGATTAGGATATGCGCACTGGCTGGAACGATTCCATGCGCACGGTTGACGCCTTGAAAATTCTAACTGATTAGGATATGCGCACTGGCTGGAACCAACCTGGTGAACGGTGACAATCTCACTGAATTCTAACTGATTAGGATATGCGCACTGGCTGGAACGGCGTCGTCTACGACATGAGTACCAAGAAAATTCTAACTGATTAGGATATGCGCACTGGCTGGAACTGATCATTGCGCGTTCCCCCCTGCGTCACAATAGATGTCCGCTCGTTTTTCGTTAATATTTGAGGGAGCGGTCGGAGTGAAGAAGTGCCCAGTTACAGCCCAGAATTCAAAGAACAAGCCGTCAGGAAATTGATGCCGCCGCA
>NZ_JAZDRJ010000014.1:0-88993 GCF_047501535.1 Achromobacter sp. F4_2707 | reverse complement strand
GAGGGTGGGCTGTGCAAAGGCCGTGGTGGTTCTATGCACGTGGCCGATCTCAGCTTGGGAATTCTGGGCGCTAACGGGATAGTGGGTGCGGGGATTCCTATCGCCCTGGGCAGCGCTATGGCGCACCAACAACGTAAAACCGGTGGTGTGGCTGTTGCTTTCTTTGGCGATGGCGCAATGGCCGAAGGGGTGTTGCACGAAACGCTCAATATGGCCGCATTATGGAAATGTCCCTTGTTGCTGGTCTGCGAGAACAACGGCTGGTCAGAGTTCTCTCCGACGTCCAGGCAATTTGCAGGCAGTCTGAAAAAGCTGGCGGATGCTTTTGGCGTCTCTTTTGCTAGCGTGGATGGCAACGATGCGCTGGCGGTGTCTGATGCAGCCCTTAAAGCCTGTAAACAACTGCGCTCCGGGAACGGGCCGTTCGTTCTTGAGTGCGCGACCACACGGGTACGCGGCCATTACGAAGGAGACTCGCAAAAGTACCGTGATAGCAACGAACTTCAGGCGGTACATGAACACGACCCGCTGATTCGAGCACGTACTGCTTTACAGGCAGAAGGGGTTGATACCGAGAGCCTGGATCAAGCCAATATGCAGCGTGTGGCCGCCGCCGTAGAAGCGGCTCGTGCTGACGCCTTGCCCTCATTCGAGAGTGCTCTGAGAGATGTTTATACCCAAAAGATTTCGGAGGTGAACGCATGAGCAGCACAGAGATGCGCTATGTGCATGCCGTGACTCAGGCTTTGCGCGACAGTATGGAAAAAGATCCTGCGGTCGTACTACTGGGTGAGGACATTGCCCATGCTGGGGGCTCATTCAAAGCCACACGCGGTTTGCTGGAGGCTTTTGGTGAAGGTCGTGTGATTGATACCCCCATTTCTGAGGCAGGCATCACCTCGGCGGCCGTAGGCATGGCTCTTACCGGACTCAAGCCGGTAGTGGAAATCATGTTTATGGATTTCATCACGCTGTCCATGGACGCCCTGGTTAATCAGGCAGCAAAAGCTCACTACATGTTTGGCGGCCAGGGTTCTGTGCCGATGGTGTTGCGTACTCCTCACGGCGGCGGCCTGAGTGCAGGGCCCCAGCATTCGCAGTGTCTGGAAGCATGGCTGGCACATATACCAGGGCTGAAGGTGGTGTGTCCCTCGAATCCGCAGGATGTCTACAGTTTGTTGCGTGCCTCGATAGAAGACCCCGATCCCGTGATGTTCATTGAGCACAAAAGTTTGTACGCGCGCAAGGGCGTGGTGGATACCGCTCAGACCGCACGCATAGGCGAGGCAAGCATTGCTCGTGCGGGCCGGGATGTGACCCTGATCACCTATGGCGCCACTGTGAATGTCTGCATGCAAGCCGCTGACAAGCTGGCGGCCCAAGGAGTGGAAGTTGAGGTGGTCGACCTGCGCTCCATTCAGCCATGGGATAAGGCAACCGTTCTGGAGTCCCTGTCGCGTACCCACCGGGCCGTAGTGGTGCATGAGGCCGTGCAGGCTTTTGGTGTGGGAGCCGAAATTGTCGCCACCATCGCTGATGAAGGTTTTGATGAATTGGATGCTCCGGTGTTGCGGGTGGCTGCGCCCTTCATGCCCGCCCCTTTCTCGAGTTCGCTGGAAGAAGGCTACACGGTCACCGTTGAGCGGGTAATTGAAGCAGTAGGCAAGACGTTGGCTTGAACCCTACCTGAGCATGAGCAAGGAGACAAATAATGTCCTATGAAGAGAATTCCATTCTGTGCGAGCGTGTTGGCGCCGTCGGCGTACTGACAATCAATCGTCCCAAGACACTTAACGCTTTGGATACGCCAACGTTGTTGCAACTGGAAGCGGCGCTGACGGATTTAGAACAAGACGACGCCGTGCGGGTGATTGTCATCACGGGTGCGGGTGAAAAGGCGTTTGTGGCGGGCGGTGATATCGCAGACTTGAACAGCCGCCAGGGCCTGCAGCACTACGAAGAGTTTGCCGAAGTCATACACAGGGTCTTTCGCAGGTTCGAAGTCTCCGATAAACCAACCATTGGGGCGATTAATGGCTGGGCCTTGGGTGGGGGAACAGAGCTGCTCTTGACCCTGGATATACGATTGGTCGCTCAGGAAGCGAAGCTCGGTTTGCCCGAGATTAATCTGGGGTTGTTTCCGGGGGCGGGCGGCTCACAACGCATCATTCGTCAGATCCCACTGTGTCGTGCCAAAGAGCTTATGTTCACTGGCAACCAGATTACTGCCCAAGAAGCGGTTGACCTTGGCCTTTGCAATCGCAGCGTACCGCGGGCAGAGCTCATGGAGGCAACCATGAAGCTGGCTGAGCAGATCGCACAGAAATCACCGCTGACACTCAAGCTGCTCAAACGCGCTTTACGCGATGGTGCAGAAATGCCGCTAGGCGCTGCGCTGGCTCACGAGCAGGCCATTATCGGCCTGGTGCTAGATAGCAAGGATGCACATGAAGGCTGTAGCGCCTTCTTGGAAAAGCGTCCAGCGCAATTTACCGGGAAATAAGTCATGCGGCGAGAACTTCTGGTGCCTAAACTCGGGTTGACCATGACAGAGGGCGTATTGCTGGAATGGCTGGTGCAACCCGGAGAAGCCTTCAAAGCGGAACAGCCTATTTTTGTCATCGAATCCGAAAAAGCCGCCAATGAGATTGTCGCGGAAGCTGATGGGGTGTTGCTTGAAATCACCGAACAGGCCGGAGCCACCCTGCCGTGTGGCACGGTCATTGGCTATTGGGATGACGGCCAAGCTGGTGAAGCTCACGATTCAGCCGAGAAAGCAGTGGATTCAGCCGAGAAAGCAGTGGATTCAGCCGCTAAGGCAGTAGCCGAGCCTGCCCCGGCACCGGCTGCGAGTGCGGCAACTCCTGTCGCTGCAGTCAGCCCAGCGGCGACCCCACGCCCGACTGCGACTGGTGGTGCCCGTATCCCGGTGACGCCTTTGGCGCGACGACTCGCAGCCGAACAAGGCATAGATCTCGCAGCCGTTGTCGGTTCGGGGCCTCGTGGTCGGATTCGAGCCCGGGATGTGCAAGCGGCAGCCCAGCAACGAGCCCCAGGCGCGGCACCAGAGACTGTATCCGCTGACGGCTTGAACGGTGTGCTGCGCGCTCCCACCAGTCTTGAGCGGACCGTGGCCGAACGCCTCACCAATGCCAAGCAGCAGGTCCCGCATTTCTACCTGGCCGTCGATGTGGAAGTCAGTGCGGTGGTTGCCCTTCGGGCACAGCTGAATGCCGCCCAGTCGCGCAAAAAATTCACGCTGAATCATTTCGTGCTTGCTGCGGTGGGGCAGGCCTTGCGTGCCATGCCGGAAATTAACCGGGTCTGGACGGATGAAGGGATTTTGACGCTGGACTCAACCGATGTCGGAATGGCGGTTGATACCGAAAAGGGTTTGCTGGTGCCGGTGTTACGCGATGTCGGAAACATGACTTTGGGGCAGATTGCAGATCGTTCCGCCCAGCTGATATCCCAGGCGCGTGAGGGTCGACTGGCCGGCGCCGATATGCGAGGCGGGGCGATTACCGTTTCGAATGCCGGCATGCACGATGTCAGCTACATGGCGTCCATCATCAACCCAGGGCAGTCCATGATTCTTGGCGTGGGCTGCATTCGTGAACTGTTCCGGCCCGATGAAAACGGTCAGCCCGCTATTCATCGTGAAATGGGGCTGGTGTTGTCGGCTGACCATCGAGTGCTGGATGGTGTGACAGGGCTGAAGTTTCTCAAACAAATTGCTCAAAACCTTTCTCAACCCATCGGGATGCTGGTGACGTAATGGCAGATCAGACGCAAGAGTTTGACATCGTAATCGTGGGCGGTGGGCCGGGCGGCTACGTGGCGGCTTTGCGGGCCGCCCAGCTCGGCAAGCGTACGGCGCTTGTGGAGCGTGAAAGCCTGGGTGGCATTTGCTTGAACTGGGGGTGCATTCCTACCAAAGCTTTGCTGCATTGCGCCGATACGCTGCGCAATATACGCCAAGCCGGGGCGTTAGGCATCACCGTGGGTGAGCCGCGAGTGGATTTTGAAAAGATCATTGCGCGTTCCCGTCAGGTTTCTCGTCGGCTGAACGGAGGTGTCACTCACTTGCTTTCCAAAGCGGGAGTCAATGTGCTCATGGGAACGGCGAGCATTCCTGCCGCCGGGCGTGTTCAGGTCGAAAGCAGCGACGGGAGACGTCAAACCCTTCGGGCAGAGCACACCATTATTGCAGTGGGCGCCCGTTCGCGAGAACTGCCCATATTACCTTTCGATGGCACGCATGTTTGGAGCTATCGCGACGCCTTATCGGCCAAGGCATTGCCAAAGTCGTTGATCGTGATTGGGGCGGGCGCCATCGGTCTAGAGTTCGCCAGCTTTTATGCAACGCTGGGTACCGACGTGACCGTAGTCGAAGCCGTTGATCGTATCTTGCCTGGCAGCGATGAAGAAATCAGCCATTTTGTACAGAAAACCATGAGCAAGGACGGAATCCGCTTTCTTACGGGGGCCATTGTGCAGGAGGCTCTGGTTGAAAACGGATGCGTACAGCTTAGGGTTCAACAGGGTGATGCAACCTTGTCATTACAGGCGGAGCGCGCACTGGTAGCCGTAGGCCTGGTAGGCAACGCCCAGGGCTTGGGCCTGGAGAATACGCGGGTGCAGGTGGAAGACGGCTTGGTCAGGGTGGGCGACTGGGGCGCAACGGCTGAGCCGGGTATTTATGCGATTGGCGACGTGACAGGGGCGCCAATGCTGGCCCATAAAGCCAGCCATGAAGGGGTGGCCTGCGTTGAACATATCGTGGGTTTGCGCACAGGTGCACAGCATCCCGTTCCCATGCCGGCATGCGTTTACAGCTATCCGCCGAGCGCCAGTGTGGGGCTGACCGAGGCCCAGGCGCGCCAACAGACTAGCGATGTCCGTGTAGGCAAATTTCCTCTGGAAGCAAATGGCAAAGCTGTGGCCACCGACGCAGGAGCGGGATTCATCAAAACCGTATTCAACAGTCACTCAGGCGAGCTACTGGGCGCCCATCTGGTTGGGGCCGAAGCGACCGAGTTAGTGCATGGATACACCATTGCTGCAACGCTTGAAACAACCGAGGCAGAAATAATCGACACTGTTTTTCCTCACCCCACCATCAGTGAGGCGATGCATGAAGCCGTATTAGCAGCGTACGGACGAGCCTTACATCACTAGAGCGGCAATCTATACCTATATACAAAGGAGACAAACATGAAAGTATTTAAAAGAACAATTGGCGCTGTACTGACAGCCCTGACCTTCGGCATACCACTCTCACAAGCGCAGACGGCAGACAATGTAGATCTCGACTCCGGACAGATGCGCATTATTGTTCCCTACTCGGCGGGGGGTACCTCAGACATTCTCGGCCGCAAACTAGCGCAAAAACTGGGGAAACGTTTAGGACAGCAGGTCATTGTCGATAACCGTGCAGGAGCGGGAGGCTCCATCGGAACGATGGCAACCGTGCGTTCGGAGCCGGACGGCCGAACCATCCTTTTGCATAGCGGAGCCATTGCAACCGAGCCGGCAATCAAGTCCGACCTGCCTTACGACTCCACCAAAGACCTCACCGCCGTGACCACTGTGGTAAGAGGGCCGTTTGCTTTGCTGGTCAGCAATGCACTGCCGGTCAACACCGTTGAGGAATTGCTGGCGTATACCAAGGCCAACCCCGGAAAAGTGAACTTTGGGACGCCGGGGGTCGGAACTTCCGTGCATTTCGCCACAGAACATTTCAAAGTGGCCTCTAAGGCGGAGATGACCCATGTTCCGTATAAGGGAGCGAGCGCAGCACTCACTGCCCTGATGTCCGACGAAGTACAGGTGGTGATCGATCCCCTTTCTACCGCGAAACGTTATGTGGAAACGGGAAAGATGAAAACCTTGGGCTTAACCACAGCCCAGCGCAGCGATCTTTGGCCAGGGATGAATACCGTGGCGGAAGCAGGTGTGCCCGGGTATGACGCTTCGGTCTGGTACGGCTTGTATGTACCTTCGAAAACGCCCACCGCAGTCGTCGAGCAGCTGAATAAGGAATTCCGTGCCGTGCTGGAGGATGCGGAAATGCGTGAATGGTTGACTTCTCAGGGTCTGGAACCGGTGGGCGATACGCCAGCCGAAGCACAGGCTTTCCTCGTCAAGCAAATTGAACACTGGATTGATCTCGCCAAGACTGCGGGCATCCAGGTCGACTAACGACAGGGCGTCCGCCACTGAGGTTGGCGGGCGCCCCACCCATTGGATACAAAGAGGAGCACCATGGACTTTCGACTGAATGATGAACAACGCATGATGATGGATACCGCCCGCCAGGTCGGTGAGCGTTTTGGCCTTGAGTATTGGCGCGAGCACGATACCCAGAAAGCCTTTCCCCAGGAATACTGGCAAGCCGTTTGTGATGCCGGTCTGTCAGGGGTTGCATTGCCCGAAGAGCACGGTGGTAGCGGTCTGGGCATGATGGAAATGACCTTGATCGTTGAGGCGCTTGCAGCCACTGGCGGCGGCTCCACTGTCGGACAGTTGTTCATGATCAACCCGATTTTCGGCGGTGTGTCGATCTCTCGCTTCGGCAACGAAACGATGAAACGGGAACTCCTCCCCAAAGTGATCAGCGGCGAGATGAATTTTTGCATGGCGCTGACCGAGCCGGATGCTGGCACCAACACCTTGGAAATCAAAACTTTTGCTTCGGAAGATGGCGAAGGCTGGCGTTTAAACGGCCGCAAGGTGTGGATTACCGGTGTGGAGTCAGCCGAAAAGATGTTGGTGATCGCCCGCACCAAGAAACTGCAAGACGCCGAGTCGCGCACCGATGGCTTATCCATGTTCATGATTGATGTGAAGCGAGAAGGTCTCACTCACACCCCAATCGAAAAACTGGGGACTTGCACCCTTGATTCAAGCAGTGTGTTCTTTGACAACGTACGGGTTGAGCCGGATGAACTGATCGGCACCTTGCACAAGGGCTGGCGAGAGCTCTTGGAAGTGCTCAATACAGAACGCATGGTGACCACAGCGGGTCTTGTGGGCACCGGTGAGCTAGCGATCAAGCTGGCGGTTCAATACGCCAACGATAGAAAGGTGTTTGGAGACCGCGCAATTAGTAGCTACCAAGGGCTGCAATTTCCGCTGGCGCAGTGTCATGTCGAGGTCGCTTCCGCACGCTTGCTCAATTACTGTGCCGCGACAAACTTTGATATGGGGTTGCCCTACAGCAATGAAGCAAATGCAGCCAAGCTAATCGCCGCTCAGGCAGTCGGGCGCGCGACGGAACGGGCCATGCAGACCATGGGTGGAATGGGCTACGCCAAGGAATATCACGTTGAGCGCTTGTGGCGCGATTGCCGTTTGTTCCGCTTTGCTCCGGTGTCCGAAGAGATGTTGCTGAATTACGTCGCCAACCATGAGCTCAACATGCCCAGGAGCTATTAAGAACGAGCGCAAAAGGAGCAAGCATGCTTTCAGTTACAGCAAGTGTGGCCTGGTGGGCGCGTGTCCAGCCGGAACGTCTGGCATTGGTGTACGGGGAAAATCGGCTGACATATGGTGAGGTTCAGCAGCGTGTTGTCCATGGAGCGGCTTTCCTGCAGAAGCAGGGAATAAAAGCAGGCGATGTGGTTGCTTTGCTAATGAAGAACAGCACTGCCTTCCTTGAACTGGCATTGGCCGTTTCTTATATCGGGGCTGTGCTATTGCCGCTGAACTATCGCCTGGGTAAGGATGAAGTCGACTACATCACCGGGCATGCGGGCGTGAAGCTGCTTTTTGTTGATGCGGAACTGCAGGAAATCGTTCCGGAGAGACTATCTGCAGTGGTCGTCGACGACGCTGCACAAGCGGATAGTCGTTGTATATATGATGGCCAGGCATTCCCGCTACCTGCCCCCCACGCTGTCCGCCCGGAAACATTGTGCAGGCTGATGTACACCAGCGGTACGACAGACCGCCCCAAAGGGGTAATGCACAGTTACGGGAATATGGCGTGGCGGTGTCTGGACCATATTGCCGCACTGGGTCTGAACTGTGACGACAAGCTTTTGGTGGTTGGGCCTCTGTATCACGTGGGGGCACACGACCTGCCTGGAGTGGCGTTATGGGTGGTCGGCGGCGCTCTCGTGGTGGAACGGGAGTTTGATGCGGTGCGCAGCCTGAGCTTGATTGAAAGCGAAGGGGTGACCGGTGCGTGGATGGCTCCCGTCATGTTGAATCGCTGCCTCTCTGTTCCGGAACCTTCACGTTTTCGGCTTCATAGCCTGAAATGGCTGGTAGGCGGTGGAGAACGCACCCCTGAAGAGCGTATACGGGAATTTAACACGGTCTTTCCGCACGCGCGCTACGTAGATGCCTACGGTCTGACGGAAACCTGTTCGGGCGACACCATGATGGAAGCAGGGCGCGAGATCGAAAAAATCGGTTCCACCGGTAGGGCGATGCCCAACGTGCAGTTGGCCATTATGGATGACGACGGGAATGCGTTGCCGCCGGGTTCCCAGGGGGAAATTTGCCTGCGGGGCCCCAAAGTTACCCAAGGCTATTGGCGGGATGAAGAAAAAACTCTTTCCAGCTTTCACGGCGAGTGGTTCCGTAGTGGCGATATGGGGTATCTCGACGAGGAGGGCTTTTTGTTCCTCACTGACCGGAAGAAAGACATGATAGTCAGTGGCGGTGAGAACATTGCTTCATCAGAAGTTGAGCGGGTGCTGTATGAAATGAACCAGATCGCCGAAGTGGCAGTAGTCGGGGTGCCGGACCCAAAGTGGGGGGAAGCGGTCGCAGCGGCTGTCGTGCTTCGGGCAGGGCAAGACCTGAGTTTGGAGGAGTTACGCGAATACTGCCGCAGAAAGCTGGCGGGGTTCAAGGTGCCCAAGCATTTGTTTTTATGTGAGACTTTGCCGCGCAACCCTTCGGGCAAAGTTTTGAAGCGGGAACTTAGGGAAAAGCTGACGCAAGGCTAATGACTCGATGTCGTGAGATCAGCAAACAATCCTACTTGGAAACGGAGGAAACAACGATGAAAATCAAGAAAATGATTCGCCCTGCACGGGTGATGGGGGCAGTGGCTGCAGCAATTTCCATGTTTGCTGCGACAAGTGCACTGGCGGACGAGTCTTGGCCTCAGAACCCTGTGAAGGTTTATGTTCCCTATACGGCTGGGGGGCCGGTGGATACCGTGACACGTCTGCTGATGGAACACGTGGCTAAGAGTATCGACCAAACCATCATTATTGAAAACAAGCCGGGAGCCAACACCCAAATCTCCACAGCTCAGCTAGCGCGAGCAACGCCTGATGGCTACACATTCGGAGTTGTCCCGGTTGCCTACACCACCAATCAAGTGCTCTTCGAGAAGCAACTCTATCAACCGTCGGATTTCACCGCTGTCAGCCACATTGTCGATATTCCGCTCTTTCTATTTGTGCCGAAAGATCTGCCCGTCAACAATGTCAAGGAACTCGCAGATTGGTCGCGTGAAAACAAGCCAAGCTATGCTTCGACCGGAGTCGGGTCAACGGGCCATCTATTGGGTGAAAGTTTCGCCATGACGGCGGATTTTGAAGGCACACACGTTGCCTATAACGGCAGTGCTCAGGCCATGCCGAATCTCATAACAGGGCTGGTATCTTACTTTTTTGATCCTGCAACGGGCGGCATGCCACACGTTGAGTCGGGTAAGTTGAAAGTGTTGGCTGTCAGCCTGCCAGAACGCTGCGAATGCGCGCCTGACGTTCCAACCATGGCGGAATCCGGCTATCCGGACATTGTGCAAAGTTCTTGGATCGGCCTGTTGGCCCCCAGCGGGACGCCCGACGCAATTGTCCAACGCATGTCCAGCGAGATTGCAAAAGCCTTACGACAGCCTGAGTTTGTTGAACGCTTGCAGACTATGGGTTTCGGTGCTGTGGGAAGCACACCGGAAGAGCTTCAGGCTTTGATTGACCGCGACCTTAAGGTTTATGGAGAGATCGCACGCAAGGCTAACATCAGTTTGACCAACTAAAGTCAGCCCTGTTTTGCCGAAGCCGCGCTGTTGATACAGCGCGACTTCGTAATTTACAGCGTGGCCTCGGTCCCCAGAATGGCGGTGGCCTGGCTGGACAATGTGCCGCCGTTACCATTTACCAGGGCAAGTTCAGCACCCTGAACCTGACGTTCGCCGCATTCGCCACGCAGCTGGCGGACGGCTTCGATCAGGATGAAAATGCCGTACATGCCCGGGTGGACGCATGACAAACCGCCCCCGTTGGTATTGACAGGCAGCCGGCCTCCCGGGGCAATGGCACCCCCAGAGACAAAGTCGCCTGCCTCCCCCTTTTTGCAGAAACCCAAGTCTTCCAAGAACAGCAGCGTATTGATGGTGAAGGCATCGTAGACTTCAACAACATCAATATCAGCAGGGCCAACCCCTGCCATTTCATACGCCAACTTGCCCGACTGCTGGGCTGCAGTGACGGTGAGGTCTTCCATGGAAGAAATCTGGCGGTTCCACACGGCGGTGGCATTCCCCAGCACATACACAGGTTTTTGCTTGAGTGATTTTGCACGGTCGGCGCGCACCAACACAAAAGCGCCTGCGCCATCGGTGACCAGGCAGCAATCACGTACGGTGAGTGGATCGGACACCATGCGGGCGGAAAGAACATCGTCAATGCTGAGCGGGTCGCGCATCATTGCTTCAGGATTCAATTGAGCCCACTGGCGTGCGGCCACTGCCACTTCGGCCAGATGTTCACGTTTCGTGCCGTACTGATGCATGTGGCGCGCTGCAGCCAGCGCGTACGAGCTAAGCGGAGGCAGCGGGTTGTAAGGTGTTTCGTAGGGCTGTGGGTCGAGCATGCGACGCGCCTTGCCGATTTCTGCGCGGTTCAATGTGCTGGTGCGCTGGGTGCTGCCATAGCATACGAGCACGGCATTGCACTGGCCGGATTCCAGGGCATGAATGGCTGGCATTAAATGCGCAATAAAGCTAGAGCCCCCCAGCATCGTGCCTTCGATAAAAGTGGGTTTGATGCCCAGGTGCTCGATCACCGGCATAACCCACATCGACGCCGTCACGCTGGCGGTGGCGATGCCGTCGATGTCTTGCATTGTCAGGCCGGCGTCCTCGACCGCGCGGTGGGCCGCCTGAACCAGAATTTCCATTTCGGTGAAACCAGTCGCGTTACCGATTCCTGCGTGGCCGACACCCGCGATGGCGGCACTTCCTCTGAGGCGTTTATCGATCATCGCGCTGTCTCCGGATTAAAAACCACCAGTTTGCCTTCGTCGCCATCGACGACTGTGGCTTGTACTTTCATGCCAATCGTGACAGCGTCGGGAGACACGCCCTCAACGCGGCTCATCATGCGCACGCCCTCGGCCAGATCAACCAAGGACACGTTGTAATCTCCGCCATGCTCTGGCTTGCGGCGCACAGTGGTGGTCGAATACACCGTACCGCGGCCCGAAGGTGTAAACCATTCGAGTTTGTTCGAGCCACAATGTGGGCAGATCATGCGGGGGTAGAAAATGGCTTTCTCGCAGCTTTGGCAGCGCTGAATAATGAAGTTGCCTTGGTCGAGCTGCGTGCGGTAGTGGAGATCGGCGCCCGTACTTAACGCGTCGTCTCCTCTATTATTTGAAGTTGTGGATGACATGTTGATAATGCTTGGTTGCAAGAAAAATACTTTGCCTTAGTGTCTCTGCGAAAGCGTTTGTTGGCAATTTCATTTGTCGGAAGACAGGCTTCCGCTATGGTTAATGGCCGTTGAGCGGTGTTGCAGGTAAGCTAGGAGTTAAAACACCCACTTTCAAACTGGACTATGGTGCTTTAATTCTTTAAAGCAAGCGTATGACTCACGTATATCAGCATATCGAATTTTCCTATCGCGACGGTGTCGGGCACATTGTTCTGAATCGTCCCGATACGCTTAATAGCTTTACTCAGATCATGCACGAAGATATTCGCGCGGCGCTCACCTTTTTGGAATCGCGCGAAGATTTGCGAGGCTTGATCATCACCGGAACAGGGCGGGGTTTCTGCGCCGGCCAAGATCTCTCCGAGCGCAAGCCTTTGCCTCCGGGGCAGAAACGTGACTTGGCCGAGGGGTTGGATAAAAACTATCGGCCACTGGTGCTGCGGTTGCGGGCGCTTCCCGCTCCCGTCGTATGTGTCGTAAACGGTGTGGCGGCCGGAGCAGGGGCCAGCGTGGCCTTGGCTTGCGACATTGTCATCGCCGCGAAATCAGCAAAGTTCATCCAGGCGTTTGCGAAAATCGGTTTGGTGCCAGATGCCGGCGCCACCTATGTCTGGCCGCGTTTGGTGGGTACTCAACGTGCCATGGCTGCTGCAGTGTTGGGCGAGCCCGTAACCGCTGAGCAAGCAGAACAATGGGGGCTGATCTGGCGCTGTGTTCCCGACGAAGCACTGCAAGAGACTATTCAAACCATGCACGACAAGCTCGCCAATGGAGCGACGCGGGCATTGGCCGCGACCAAGAAAGCCCTGTATGCGGCGGCTGAAAACTCTTTGGTCGAACAGCTGGAAGTGGAGCGCGCCCTTCAGCGCGCCATGGGCTATACGGAAGACTATCAAGAAGGCATGCGGGCGTTTGCCGAAAAGCGTGCGCCGCAGTTCTCTGGCCGCTGAAAATCGCTTAGCAATCATGCTATTGTCGGAAGTTTGTTTGTCTACGTCTTTGGAATAAAACAGTGAGTGAACGCAAAGCCCCACTTGATGGGATAAGAGTTCTGGATTTGTCTCGAGTGCTGGCCGGGCCGTGGTGCGGTCAGAACTTGGCAGACCTGGGTGCTGACGTGATTAAGGTCGAACGACCGGGTGCGGGTGACGATACCCGTGGCTGGGGGCCTCCCTACCTGAAGGACGCTGAAGGTAACGATACGACTGAAGCGGCCTATTACCTGAGTGCTAACCGAAACAAGCGATCCATTACCATCGATATCGCTACGCCAGAGGGTGCCGAACTGGTGCGCCAAATAGCGGCGAAGTGCGACATTCTGCTGGAAAACTTTAAGGTTGGCGGGCTTAAGAAATACGGCTTGGATTACGAAAGCATTAAAGCCATTAACCCCAAGCTGATCTATTGTTCGATCACAGGTTTTGGCCAGACCGGTCCGAAGGCGCCGCTGCCTGGCTACGACTTCATGGTTCAGGGCATGGGCGGCCTGATGAGCATTACCGGCGAACGCGACGATCTCCCCGGCGGCGGCCCACAGAAAGCGGGCGTAGCCGTGACAGATCTCTTCACCGGCATGTATGCAACGGTAGCTGTGCTGGGTGCGCTGCAAGAGCGCAACCGTAGCGGCCTGGGCCAACACATTGATGTCGCCTTGCTGGATTGCCACGTCGCAATGTTGGCTAACCAGACTCTGAACTACATGACCTCAGGCGAGGTGCCGCAGCGCGCTGGAAACGCACACCAGAATGTGGTGCCGTACCAGGTATTTGCGGCCAGCGACGGCCACCTGATCGTTGCTGTAGGTAACGACAGCCAGTATCGCGCTTATTGCGAAGTGATGGGCCGCCCCGATCTCGGAACCCATCCGGACTACGCGACCAACAGTGCGCGGTTGCGCAACCGTAAGGTATTGATCGCCAAGCTTGAAGAAATTATGAAAACCCGCACTCGTGACGATTGGATTAACGCGTTGCAAGGTGCGGGCGTGCCGAGTGGACCGATCAATAACATCAAGCAGGTTTTTGAAGATCCGCAAGTCAAGGCGCGTGAAATCTGGCGCACCATGCCGCACCCCGTTGCGGGTACGGCACCTACCACAGCCAGCCCAATTCGTTATTCAGAAACCCCTGTGCAATACCGCATGGCGCCTCCGATGCTGGGTCAGCACACAGAGGAAATTCTTGAAGAGCTCGGCTTGAAACAACCACAGGAAAGTTAATTCGACTTTCTGACGACGGCCCCTGAATTTCAGGGGCTTTTTTTGCTGCCGGAAGAGGAGGGTGTTCCCATTGGATACCACTTCAGGCATGTTGGAAATACACATAAAACACTTGGAGAAAAACATGCAAAAACTTACACGACGCAAAGTGATTGCCGGCTTGGGCATGACGGTTCTCGGGCTGGCTGTGCCTTTTTCCGCCACCTGGGCTGATGAAGCCTGGCCGACGCGGTCGGTGAATTTCATCGTGCCATTCCCGGCGGGTGGTCCGGTCGATACCTCGGCGCGTTTCGTGACGAAACCACTGGGTGAAAAGTGGGGGCAGTCAGCCGTAGTGGACAACCGTGCGGGAGCAGGCGGTATTGTTGGGGCGCGTGCGGCGCTTAAAGAAAAACCGGACGGTTATTCTTTCTTCTTCCCGGCCATTCATCACGCGGTCTTGCCCAGTTTGCGTCAGGATCTCGGTTATGACATTCAAAACGATTATGAGTTGGTTGGCACCGTTGCGCGCTTCCCAATTATCTTAGTCGTTCACCCGTCGTTGCCCGTCACCAATGTGGTCGAGCTGATTGAATACGCCAAGGCCAATGATATTTCCTTCAGCTCGTCAGGTACGGGCGGGGGCACCCACTTGGCGGGTGAATTGTTTAACAGCATGGCGGGTGTGAAGATTCAGCACGTGCCATACCGTGGTAGCGCGCCGGCCATGCAGGATCTCGTCGGCGGGCAGGTTCAGGTGATGTTTGCCGATGCCCCTTCGGCGCTGCCGTTTATCAAGTCAGGGCATATCCGTGCCCTCGGCGTTGGCAACCCCGAGCCTTCCAGCTTGGCGCCGGATGTTCCGCCTATTGCCGAGGCGGGAGTGCCAGGTTACGAGGCGTATTCATGGACGGCCTTGGTCGCACCTAAAGGCACGCCTGCAGACATTGTGAAAAAGGTGAATGCTGACCTCAGTGAGATTCTTAACGACCCGCAAATCGGCCCTGCCATGGCCGCGGCTGGTGCAGAGCCCATGCCAGGTTCGCCGGAAGATTTTGCACGCTTCCTCGATAATGAAATCAAGAAATGGGGCACGGTCATTCGTGAGGCCAACATCACGATTGAGCAATAGTTAAATCTAGTCAGCAATAAAGAAAAGCCCGATGCAAGCGTTTTGCTTGCATCGGGCTTTTTGCTGGCGCTACAAAGTAGCGCCACAAGCGGCACACGAAATGGGTGCGGCTTATTGGTTTTCGAGGATCTTTGCCTGCTTGATGACTTCATCCCACATGGCGTACTCGTTCTTGGCGCGGTTCTTGAGCGCTTCACCGTCGCTCAGTGCAATGGTGTAGCCGCTGGCGTCCATTTGCTTGACGAAGGATTCGTCTTTTGCGATTTTTGTCATCGCTTCGTGCACACGAGTGATGATGGGCTGAGGGATATTGGCCGGGCCGATCAGAGCGTACCAGCCGGTCACTTCGTAGTCTTCGACACCCGCTTCAATCATGCTCGGAACGTCCGGCAGACCGGCATTACGCTCGCGGGAAGTCACGGCCAACGGGCGTACCTGACCACTTTCGATAAAGGGAATAGCGGTGCTCGTGATGTCGAACATAAAGGTGATTTTGCCACCAATGACGTCCACCATTGCGGGCGAGTTGCCGCGGTAGGGAACGTGCAACATTTCTGTGCCGGTCTTTTGTTTGAGAAGTTCAGCCGACAGGTGGTTGGAACCCCCTACGCCGGCAGAACCGAATGACACGGCACTGGGGTTTTTCTTGGCGTAGTCGATGAGTTCCTGAATGTTGGTAACAGGCACGTCCTTATTGATGACCAGCACGTTGGTGTAGTTCACGAGCGTACCGACGTAACTGAAGTCCTTGTCGTAGTCGATCGTGTGCGCACGCTGAATCAGGGGCGTGATGGTCATTGTAGGGCTGGCAACAAAGTTCCAGGTGTAGCCGTCGGGCGTGGCGCGTGAGGTGGATTCAGCAGCAATCATGCCGCTGGCGCCGGCGCGGTTTTCTACCACGACGGCTTGATTCAGCTCAGCGCTCAGATATTTCGCGAATACACGAGCAGTCGTGTCCACCGGGCCGCCCGGAGCATAGCCGACTACGAGTTTCACTGGCTGAGTGGGCCAGTTGTCTTGCTGAGCGTATGCGCTGCCAGTGGCCAGCATGCAAGCAGTGAACAGTGTGAGAGCTTTGAGTTTCATGGGGGTCTCCTTTGCGGACATTTGGATTTAAGTTGGTTAGCGGAGTTACAGCTTTTGTCGCCAGACGTATGAGTACGCTAAAACTCAAACGCCCTTAGGGGGTCTTTGCGGATTTTTCCACTGGTGGTTGTGGGAATGGAATCGATGTGAATGAAGCGGGAAGGGCGCTTGTAGGGCGCAAGGTGTTGGGCCAAATGCTCGCGCAGCGCATCAACGTTGATATCTTCAGGGCGTTCGGTTTCGTAGAAGGCGATAATTTCTTCGTTGCCGTCGCTTTCTTTTTTGCCCACAACAGCAGAAAGCCGAATGCCCGGGAAAGCGTTGATGGCCGCTTCGACTTCCAGCGGATACACGTTAAACCCGGAGCGGATAATGAGGTCTTTGGAACGACCCGTCAGGAACAGGGCGCCGTCGGCGTCGATATGGCCGATGTCACCGGTACTCAGCCAGCCTCCTGGCAACAGGGCTTGAGCCGTTTGCTCAGGGTTGCGGTAGTAGCCCAGCATGACGCCGGGGCCGCGGATAAGTATGTCGCCATCCTCGCCCGCCGTGGTGATGGGTCGGCCCTCTTTAACAATGCGCAGCTCTACCCCTTCTACCGCATAGCCGGCTGAGGTATCGCTTCGCGGAGCGTCCGCGCGAGTAATAAACATGGACCCGGCATATTCGGTGATGCCATAGCCGTGATGCATGGGTTGGCCGAACAACGTTTCTATTCTTTCCTTCAACGCCGGGTCGAGCGCCGCCCCTCCTGTATAGACATAGCGCAGTGCAGGTGCCTGAACCTGCTGGGCATCGGAAACGACGTCGAGCAGGCGCACATACATGGTGGGCACGCCTTGCAGAATGCTGATGCCGGGCGCGACAAGTGCAGCCAGCAGGTCGTCGACGTCAAAGCGCGAGCGCACCACCAAACTGGCGCCCGCCTGGAGTGTGGCCATCAAGACGGTTGCGATACCGAAAATATGCGACATGGGGAGCGCGGCATAGGCAATGTCGCGGCCTGACAATTGCCTTGAGGCAGCCGATACACGGGCGAAGTGCAACAGGCCTTTGTGGGTTACCATGACGCCTTTGGGCGCGCCGGTAGTTCCAGATGTGTAAACCAGCATGGCAACTTGTTGCGCAAGCTCGGGGCTTTCAGGCTGCGCGTTAGGCCGGTATACAGCATAGCTGCAGGCATCGCGCAAGCCCTGGGCCTTGCAAGGTTGGGCGGAATACTCTTCTGCATGGCGTGCGGCGGCGGGTGAGCACTGCTTTGTGAAGACGATCAAGTGTGGTTCGCAGTGCTCGGCAATGCTGCGGATCTCGCCAGCGCTAAGGCGGGCGTTCACGCTGACGGGCCACGCGCCCACAACGCTGCAGGCGAACATGAGGGCGATATGTTCGGGGCAGTTTTCGCACGCCAGCATGACTCTGTGCCCGGCCTGTACGCCTTGTGAGCGCAGCCAGGCGGCAGCAACGCCTACATGCTGCCACAGCTCACCATAGCTGATGGGAGCGTGGTTTTCAGGGTATAGGGAAATGGCGTCTGGTTGTTTCTCGGCCTGCTTTTGCAGGACTTCATGAATGAATTGCATTCTGGTTTTATGGTTTTAGCTGCATGTTCATTGGGAACTGTTCGGGTGAGACCAGCTCCCAGGTTACATTTTAGTTTCAACGCAAACCGGCAATCTGGCAATTCAGATTTCATGAAGAGTGTCTTTGGTTCATGAGTACACAGAGCGGGCTGAGTCGGACCGGCTCTTTTTATGATTGCATTCTGAGCCTTTATTCGGTGTTGATGAAGCGGGGCTTCTGAAAAGCGATATTGATTATGGCAGGACTAGATGGTTACAGTACGTCCCAAAGGAGTATAGGACTATGGACTTAACGTGGAACGAGCAAGAGCTCGCGTTTCGTAAAGAAGTGAGGGAGTTCGTCGAGGCAGAACTCCCCGCTGATATTCGCGAGAAAGCTTTCAAACATCAGCGCCTAACGAATACGGATTACATCCGTTGGCACCGCATTCTGGCCAAAAAGGGCTGGGGGGCGCCAACTTGGCCCGTAGAGTTCGGCGGTACGGGCTGGGGCCCGCTGCAGCGGCTGATTTTTGAGATTGAAAGCTTCAAGGCTGGCGCGCCGCGCTTGCTGCCTTTCGGGCTTAGCATGATCGGGCCCGTGCTCATGAAGTACGGCAGCAAAGAGCAGCAGGAACGTTTCCTGCCACGCATGCTGACGGTCGAGGACTGGTGGTGTCAGGGGTATTCCGAGCCGGGATCGGGGTCGGATCTCGCATCGCTCAAGACTCGCGCAGTCAAAACAGCAGATGGTTACGTGGTGACAGGCCAAAAAACCTGGACTACGCTTGGCCAGTACGCCGACTGGATGTTCTGCCTTGCACGTACCGACCCAGATGCCAAGCCGCAGCGCGGCATTTCCATGTTGCTGATTGACATGCGGCAGCCCGGTGTCACGGTCAGGCCGATTCACACGCTGGATGGCGGCGCGGATGTCAACGAAGTCTGGCTTGACGAAGTCAAAGTCCCATTCGAAAACCTGGTTGGCAACGAGAATGAAGGCTGGACCTACGCAAAATACCTGCTGGGCCACGAGCGCACGGGTATTGCTGGCATTGGCCATTGTTATCGCGAGCTCAAGATTCTCAAGAATCTTGCGGCGACTACCATTAAGGATGGCAAGCCTGCCGATCAGAATCCACGTCTGAAGGAAAAAATCATCCGTCTTGAGATCGACATTCGCGCTCTCGAGATGCTGTTGTTGCGTGTGGCTGCCAATAGCGCGCAGGGGCCAGGGCCGGAAGCCTCTATTCTCAAGGTCCGCGGGTCCGAGATTCAACAAGACCTCGCCATGCTGCAAATGGAAGTGATGGGTGCCAATTCATGGCCATACGATTTCGCTTGGATGGAGCCGGGCGCCGAGTTTGAAGGTCCGGGGCCGGATTTCGCGGCTGCGGCATCAGCCGGTTATTTCGACATGCGCAAAACCTCGATTTACGGGGGCACCACTGAGGTGCAGAAGGGCATCATCGCCAAGATGATTCTCAGCGCATAAGAGCCCAATCTTCAATTTCACGGATGGCGAATCATGGATTTCACCTATAACGAAGAACAGCGCATGCTGACCGACAGCCTGCGCAGGTTAATGGCCGACGGATGGGCCTTTGAACAACGTCGCGAACGTGCCGCTCAAACCGAGCTGAACACAGCTTCCTGGCAATCGTTGGCGGATGTCGGTGTAACAGGGTTGATCGTGCCCGAAGAACACGGTGGCTTCGGGGAATCTCCCGCAACGCTGGTTGCTACTCAGCTTGAGCTGGGTCGCGGTCTGGTGGCTGAACCTGTTATTCCCAGCGCTGTGATTTCAACCGCATTGCTGGCTCACAGCGACAACGAGGCGGTTCAGGCGGAATGCCTGCCCTCAATGGCGGGCGGCGAGCTGGTGTTGGCGCTGGCCTATCTGGAAGGCGATCAGCACAACAGTCAAACGCCTCAAGCCACACAAGCCAGCAAGGGCGGCGCAGGTTTTGTGCTGAACGGTGCTAAAAAGCTGGTATGGGCAGGTGGCCAGGCACACAAGCTGATCATTTCTGCGGTCCTCGACGGCGAAACCGCCTTGTTCCTGGTTGATGGCAACGCGCAGGGCCTGAGCCGCAACGACTATCCCACTATGGATGGTCAGCGCTGTGCTTACATCACCCTCGATGGGGTTGAGGTTGCCGAGCAAGCTTTGATTGCTCAAGGAGCGGCTGCGGAAGCTGCTCTGGACGCAGGCATCGGTTATGGTGTGCTGGCGCTGTGTGCGCATGCCGCCGGCGCTATGCAGCGTCTCGTCGAGATCACTGCCGAATATCTCAAAACGCGTCAGCAGTTCAAGCGTCCGCTGGCAGATTTTCAAGCCTTGCAGTTCTATCTGGCAGACATGCTGATCAAACAGGAAGTCGCTATTTCCATGGCATACGTGGCTGCAATGGGTTTGGGCGAAACCGATGCGGAGGAACGCCAGCGTCTGCTTTCCTCGGCCAAGGTCGCCGTTGCCGAAGCAGGGCGTTTCGTTGGCCAGACGGCCGTTCAGCTGCACGGGGGCATTGGTGTCACTCACGAGCTGGAAGTGGGCGATTTCTTCAAGCGCCTGACTTTCGCTGATTACCTGCTGGGCGATTCAGATCATCATCTGAACCAGTTGGAAGCCTTGTATCAGCAGGAGGACTAAACTACTGCTATACACGCGCAGGCCTCAATTTAAAATGGGGCCTGCAAAAGAAATAGCGGCGCATAATGGCGCCGCTATTTCTTTTTAAGTAGGCGTGGGTAACGCCTGAGAAACCGCTTTATTTAATTAGATATCGCGTTTCATCAGTTGCTTGCCGATCACCATTTGCTGAATTTGCGTGGTGCCTTCATACAGGCGCAGCAGGCGAACGTCGCGGTAGAAGCGCTCTACCTTGTATTCGTTGATATAGCCTGAGCCACCGTGAACTTGCACGCCGCGATCGGCAACGCGACCGACCATTTCGGTAGCGAACATTTTGGCGCAGGATGCTTGCATGCTGACTTCGGGGTCATGGGCGCCGAAGGGCTTGGCATCATAGCTTTGGGCCACCGATTTAACCAGCGACCACGCGGCTAGAATCTCTGCCTGGCTGTCTGCCAGCATTGCCTGAACCAGTTGGAAATCGCCAATGCGCTGGCCAAACTGCTTGCGTTGTTGGGCGTAGGCGATGCTTTCGTTCAGAATGCGGTTGGCCATGCCGCAGGCTACGGCGGAAAGGTGCAGGCGACCGCGATCCAGCACTTTCATGGCTGTCTTGAAACCTACGCCGGGTGTGCCGCCAATGATATTCGCTGCGGGTACACGCACTTCGTCCATATTGACGTCGCAGGTTTTGGTGCCGCGTTGGCCCATTTTTTTGTCGGGTTTGCCTAAGGTCAGGCCAGGCAGGCCGGCGGGTACGATGAAAGCGGAGATGCCGCCTGCGCCCGGGCCGCCAGTACGAGCCATCAGCGTGAAGGCATCCGCACGCGGAGCATTAGTGATGAAACGCTTGGTGCCGGTGAGCAGGTAGTCGCTGCCGTCGGCTACGGCGCGTGTTTTGAGTGCACCGGCATCGGAACCCGCATCGGGTTCGGTGAGCGCAAACGAAATAATCATTTCGCCGCTAGCAATACGGGGCAGATATTCGGCTTTTTGCTCAGGAGTGCCATCCATCAGAATCCCTTGCGAACCGATGCCGATATTGGTGCCTGCAACGGAGCGGAAGGCGAGGGCGGTGTGGCCCAGCTCGTAAGCAACTTCGCACTCTTGCGCCATCGTGAGGCCGATGCCGCCGTACTCTTCAGGAATCGACAGGCCGAACAAGCCGAGTTCCTTCATGTCAGAGACGATGTCCTCGGGGACTTCATCGTGCTCTTCTACATAGTCTTCGGCAGGTACAAGCCTTTCCTGAACAAAGCGTTGAACGCTCGACTTCAGGAGCTGAAAGGTTTCTTGATCAAGGGACATAACGTGGAATTTCCTGTTAGCGGCCTGAACGGCCGCAGTATTACAAATTGTGCGGCCGGAAAGGCCGCGTAGTTGCACCGGAGTAGAGGAGCTAGGCGCTATTTTACGCTCCGATGCAACTACTGATACCGCCCCTTTATTTCTTGGGGCTGTATTTGGCGGGATCGATCTTGGAATAGACCTGCTCCCAGTATAAATCGCGCAGGTCATCAGCACTCTGGATGTTGGCATTGGCGATGAGGCCTTGCCACTTTTCGATAAGACCCAGCATGACTTCAGCCTTACCCTTCAGGTTTTCAGCATCCAGTTTGTATTCATCAGCGTAGAACTGGGGGACGTATTCCAGGTCTTTCTTAATGAATTCCTGGGATTTTGCAAGCAGGTCGGGTTGAGCCTGAATGATGTTGAGCCCCCGAGCCTCGGCTTTCTTCATATCTTCCGTGGCCTGTTGTTGATACAGGTAGGTGATTTGAGCAGCCATCACAGAACCAGCCTTCAGGAACGCTGCTTTTTCCTCAGTCGAGAAAGCGTCCCACTTCGACTTGTTCAGAGTGGAAGAACCCCCTGCTGCATACAGGCCGCCGGGAACGTCGGTCGTGATGTTCTTCACAACTTCGATCAGGTTGAAGTTGGTGAGTTCGGTGGGCGACAGGAACGCGCAGTCAACGACGCCTTGGCTCAGTGCTTCGTAGACCTCACCGACGGGCAGTGAGACAGGCTGTGCGTTGAAAGAGCGAGCCCAGCGGGCCCATGGAGCGCCGGAAGTGCGCAGGCGCTTGCCTTCGACCGCCGCAACCGTGTCAATGGGGTCGTTGCAGAACATGACGTATGCCGGCGTCGACACAACGCTGGTGTACACCTGGTTGTTTTTGCTGAATTCGTCCTGACATTCGTCGCAGTTCAGCATAATGTATTCCAGCATGGCGCCGGAATAGGCATAGCCTTCTTGGCCCGCGATCTTGTCATCCAGCGCGGTGACCATGCTCAGGTCGGCAGCCATATTGGAGAACGGGTAGTCGGAGGGGCTGTAAGCAGTCAGCAGGTAGCCGATGTCTGCCAACCCTTTACCGATACCTTCAGACATTTCGCTGTGGTTGAGTAGCGAGAGTTCGAAAATACGGACACGGTGTTTTTTGTCTGTATATTCCTGCACCGCTTCTGCGTATTTTTTGGCCGCTTCAATCGGTGCGCCGGAAGGGAAGCCCAGGGCAAAGCGGAATGTGTCGGCAGCAGCGGGTTGTACCGCAACAGCCGAAACCAAGGCTGCGCCAATCAGGCCGGCCAAGTGTTTTCTTGTACTCATTGATAACCTCCTTAGGGTGAGAGTGCAAATGCTCTAAAAAAAACGAGAGACAGCGTGTTATTAGTTGCCCATTAAGTCAGGCAGATACATGAGGATCTCTGGGCAGGCGATGAAGATGCCGACCAGGATTAGATCCATGACGAGGAACCACAAAATTCCTCGGAAAACTTGCGAGGTTGTTACCAAGTTACCCACCACGCCTTTGACAACGAAGACGTTCATTCCGACTGGAGGGGTGACCATGCCGATCTCCAGCAGCTTGGTGAGGACGATGCCAAACCAGATCAGGCTGAACCCGGTGCTTTCGATTAAGGGCAGAATGATGGGCAGAGTCAGCAGCATGCAGCCAATCGGCTCCAGGACCATGCCCAGTACCAAGTACAGCACGACAACACCCAGCATGATGACAATATCGCTGGCATTTAATGACAGGATTAAGTCTGATAGGTAGTCGGAAGCGCCCGAAAACACCAAGAAGCGGGTCAGCAGGCTGGCACCTACAGCAATGATGAGCAGGGCGCTGGTTGTGGTCAGGGTTTCGATGGCAGCCTGTTTGAAAGCATGCCAGCTCATATGACGCTTCAGGATGGCAACCAGACACGCGAGCGTGGAGCCGATAGCACCGGATTCAGTCGGGGTGAAAATGCCGGCAAACAAGCCACCGAAAATGCCAATCATGATCATGAAGACCGGCCAGGTATCTTTGAGCGAGGCTATTTTTTCCTGAAACGGAATCTTTTCACTCGCATCGGGGGCCAATGCCGGGTTGATTTTCACCCGAATGAGAATGATCAGAATATAGCTCAGAGTGGTAATAACGCCTGCGGCAATACCACCCAGGAACAGCTTCGAGATTGAGGTCTGCGCAATCACCCCATAAAGAATCATGATGATGGATGGCGGAATGAGTGCGCCAATCGTTCCTGCGACAGCAACGGTTCCGGTCGCCAGGCTCGGGTCATAGCGATAACGCATCATTTCGGGTACGGCGATGCGCCCCATTGCGGCTGAGCAAGCAATGGATGAGCCTGAAACCGCTGCAAACCCGGCAGAGCCGACCACAGACGCGATTGCCAAACCCCCAGGCACGCCGGATAGCCAGGCTCGCGCTGCCTTGAACATGCCTTGCGTGAGCTGCGTGTGGTAGCAGATAAAGCCAAGGAATAGAAACAGGGGGACCGAGCTTAACGTCCAACTGGAGGCAAAGTTGTAAGGAATGATGCCCAGGGAGGACATGGCGATATCGAGCCCGACAACAGCCCAAATGCCGACAAAGGACACAGCGATCAGCACCATCCCGATAGGAAGGCGCATAAGAATGAGCAAGAAAAGGATTGCTATGCCGGTAAAGCCGATGGCAACGTCACTCATGACTGCTCTCCCTCTTGCGTTTCTTGGTCTGCACTATTCGTGATGCAGCGGAAGAAGTTCACAAGGCAATACGTACCCAAGAGGAACATGCCGAAGAACAGGATGTAATAGCTGGGCCATGTGGCAATGGTGTAGTCACCTTGCATGACTGAGGTTCCGGATTGATGGTTTCGTACTGCGACGCCGTACGAAACGTAGGCGACCAGATAGGCGGTTGCCGAGATGAATAGTTGGGTGAAGCAGGACAAAAAGCGGTTGAGTGCCGGTGGGAAGTAACCGGAAATTAACTCAATGGAGATGGAGCTTTTGGTCTGCTCGACATAGGCTAATGGCAGGAAGATCGCGATGATCATGTAGTAATGAGCCACGATCGAAATGGTTCCAGGCAAAGGCCGGTTCAACGTAAAGCGAAACACGATGTCTAAAGTGACGTGGATCATCATCAGCACGACGGCGGCACCGCCTATCAATGTGATGAACTGGTTGATTCTTTCTAACCAGGTGTTGATCATCTTCATGGTTAATGTCCATTTCTTAGTACACAGCAACCTCGGGTCAACGGGCTGCGCAAGCCTGGCTTTCCAAGGTGGATCAGGTACATGAGATGAAAGAAAGCCGCCCCGGCTTGGGGGTGCGTTGCCGGGGCTTCTGATTAGCGGTTATCCAGAACGACGCGGCCCTGAACCTTGCCTTGAGCAAGGTCTTGTAAAGCGCTATAGGCTTCTTTGAGAGGGCGAGTGCGAATCGGGAAGTTGAATAAGTCGTGCTGCTGCGCAAACTCCACCAATTCTTTCTGCTCGGGCAGGGAGCCGGTGTAGGAACCAATAATGGAGATGGCGCGAGTCGTTACGTAGGGAATGGGATAACGGATTTCACCCCCATGCAGGCCCACAACAATGACTTTACCGCCCCGGCGTGGCAAATTGATGCCCAGCTCGACAGTGGATTCAGCACCGACGAAGTCGAGAACGGCAACACACTTGCCGTTAGCCGCGGCCTGAATGCGTTCCAGGGCGTCGTCGGTGGTGGGATCAAACACGTGGTTGGCCCCGACTTCCAGAGCCAACTGGCGTTTTTCTTCGGCCAGATCCAGCGCAATAATGTTTTTCACACCGCGTAGAGAAAGCGTGCGAATGGCTAACAAGCCGAGCCCGCCACACCCAACGACAACGACCGCTTCGTCATCGTAAACAGTGCCCACTTTCTTGATAGCGGAAAAGGTGGTCAAGCCGGAGCACGCCAGTAAAGACGCGTGAGCAGGCTCAAGGTTGCCAATATCGACAATGTAGCGAGGGTGGGGCACCATCACATACTGGGAATAGCCGCCTGGCTTGTGTACGCCAAGTACGGCGGGTTGACCACATAGGTTCTCTTCACCGCGCTGGCACACCGAGCAGCTCCCACAACCAACCCAAGGGTAGATCAGCGCAGGCCCTGTCATGGCCACTTGGGCATTTTCGCCGGCAGCGACAATTTCACCGACAATTTCGTGACCGAGAGTCACCGGCAAGTGGATGCCCCGGTCTTCGAACTTCAGCTTCTTGCCTTGCCCAAGGTTGTAGTAGCCCTCGTGAATGTGAACATCACTGTGGCAGACCCCGCAATAATTTACGCGTACGAGCACTTCTGTGCCGGTGGGGACCGGTAGCTCGGATGTCACCTCCTGGAGTGCTCCCTGAAACTCGGAAAACGGATAACTCGTGTATTGGTTTGTCGTCATATTGTGGTTCTTTGTTTTGGTGTACTGCTTCAAGAAGATTTTTAAGAATTCATATGAAGCGTGTTACATGGAAAAGTGTCGTGAACACTGTTCGGCTTTGTTTCTTTCTTCACTTGGTCTCCAATCCGCTAGCTGTCACGCGAACTTTATCTGCCTGAGAGGCTGCCTCCCTCAGAAAGGTGACGGATCAAGACCAAGGACATCGAGACAGTCCATTATGCATTCGTCGATTATTTCTTACAATAACTATAAAATTGAAAATACTGTCAAATAAATTGGACGGGTTGGTGTATGGATGCTCAGTCGCTAGTGTTGCTTGCAGATATTGTGGAGGCGGGAAACCTCAGTTTGGCCGCGAGGCGGCTTAAGATGAGCCGGGCCAATATCAGTTATCACTTAGGGCAGTTAGAGAAAAGCGTTGGGCAGGAACTGCTCCGCCGTACGACTCGTCATCTCGAACCGACTGAGGTGGGGCTGCGGCTCTACCAGCATGGTTGCGTCATACGGGAAGAGCTGATGGCAGCCAAGGAGTCGGTGGCGTTTCTGGGTAGTGGGCTGCATGGCCTGGTTAGAATGAGTATTCCAACCGGCTTCGGAAATCAGGTCATGGCGGATTGGCTGATTGAATTCAAGCGCCTGTATCCCGACATTCTGCTAACTTTAATGTTCGACAATCGGGTAGATGACTTGCTGCGTGATGAAGTGGATATCGCCATCCGGGTAATGTCTGACCCGCCCGCGCAGATGGTGGCAGTGAAGCTGGCGAAGATGGATTATGTTGCCTGCGCAGCGCGTGAGTATGCAGATAAATATTCCATGCCGGTTGAGCTTGAGCAGCTACAGAACTTCCCTATTGTTACCTCGCATGTCGTGGGAAGGGAGCTGCGGCTAGCGGCGTACAAAGGTGATATCCGCCGGGAGCTTTCACTGTCTCCGACATTGGCTTCCGAGAACTTTCAGTTTTTGCGAGAAGCCATTTTGAGCGGCTTGGGGGTGGGTGTTGTACCCGACTATGTCGTCAATGACGATATCAAAGCAGGGCGGGTTGTTACGATGCTGCGGGATTGGCGTTTGAGTATTTTTGGGACCAACATGTATCTTCTTCGCATGCCCGGGCGCTATCAAACACAAGCCGTGCGTACCTTGATCGACTTTGTCGTTAAACGCGCTCGGGTTTGGAATCAGGCTAAAGAACGGGCGGGTAACGCTCTTTCGTCAACCGCTCCCTAGAGCAATTGTCATTTCCACATAGGACATTTCCATGCTTCGACTGATGCTGTTTCGCCATGCCCATGCAGATCGGCCCACTGGTGTTGCCGATCACGATCGTCCATTATCCGAAAAGGGCCACGAGCAGGCGCGGCTCATGGGGCGTTATATTCGAGCGCAGGGGCTTGAGCCAAGTATCTTCGTTGTATCAACAGCGAAGCGTACGCAAGAAACCTGGGCGCAGGCTTGCGCAAGTGGCGAGCTGGCGGCGGCCAAGGTAAATGAGCCACGTATTTATGAATCCAGTGCAGGTTCACTTCTCGAAGTGGTGCGCGAACAGGACGCCAGTCATGCGAGTGTGATGTTGGTGGGGCATAATCCCGGTCTGGAGCGGCTGGCTGCGTGGTTGGTGGGTAGCGCAGATTCCGCGGCAGCAGCGCGGTTGCAGCGGGAGTTTGCCGTTGGGGGGCTGGCGGTGATCGATTTCCCCGCCGCCTCGTGGGCCGAAATTGACGCCCAAGGTGGCCACCTGGAACGCTTTGAAACCCCCGAAAGCGTGGGTCAGAGCAGGTGAAAATTTATAGCTGCTGCGTGAATTGGCGCAGTAGCCGCCCTGTCTCATAGACAGGCAAGCCCATCACACCTGAAAAACTGCCTGAGATGTGTTCGACAAACAGGCCAGCCAAGCCCTGGATGCCGTAGGCGCCCGCTTTATCCATGGGTTCGCCGGTTGCGCAATATAAGTCGATATCTTCAGGGCTCAGTACGGCAAAGCGGACCGTCGTAATCGAGACCGCTTCCAGCATGCGGCGGGAGTCGGCCAGTACGACGGCACTGCGTACTTCGTGCTCACTGCCTGAAAGGCGTTCCAGCATGGCGCGCGCCTCGGCAACGCTGGCGGGTTTTCCCAGAATATCGTTTTGCAGAATCACGGTGGTGTCGGCCGTTAGAACAGGGCGTGGCGGCAGGCGCTCCGGCCCCTGCTGAGCAAGGTAAGCCAGCGCCCGTTCAGCTTTGTCACGGGCGGTCCGCTCAACATAGTCAGCGGGGCTTTCGCCGGGCAAACGGGGTTCGTCTTCACCTTCGGTCGGGGGCAGCCGCAGCACCTCGTGTGGAACACCCAGTTGCGTGAGGATTTCATGGCGTCGCGGGCTGGCGGAAGCCAGATAAATCTGGGGGAACTTCATAAAAAATTATTCAACTTTGATGATTTTCATTGTATTGGTGCCACCTAATTGGTGTGACGAATCACCCTTGGTCAGCAGGACCCAGTCGTCGCGGGCCACAACGCCCTGGCTTTTTAGCACGCGGATGGCCGCCTGGCTGACTTTGGTGGGCGGATAGGCTGCGGGGTCGAACGGGACCGGATACACCCCTCTTATCATGCTGGCGCGTCGTTGAGTAACAGGGTGGGGGGTGAAACAGTAGATCGGCACGGCCGAGCGGATGCGTGACATGATCAGCGGTGTAACGCCGGTTTCAGTCAGGCTGACAATCGCCTTTACGCCTTTGAAATGGTTAGCGGCATACATGACCGCCAGCGCAATGGTTTCGTCGCACCGTTCGAACGATTGCCCGACCCGGTGCTGAGAGCGGGTGGTGGAGGGTTCTTGTTCGGCGCCTTGGGCAATGCGGGCCATGGCGGCCACCGCTTCGACGGGGTATTTTCCGGAAGCAGTTTCCCCTGAGAGCATGACTGCGTCGGTGTGGTCGAGCACTGCATTGGCGACATCAGACACTTCGGCGCGGGTGGGCAGGGGGCTGGCGATCATGGATTCCATCATTTGCGTGGCGGTGATCACCAGCTTATTTTGATGGCGGGCATGCTGGATGATGCGCTTTTGGATACCGACTAAACGGGCGTCGCCGACCTCTACACCGAGGTCGCCGCACGCTACCATGACGCCGTCACTGGCTTGTATCAGAGAATCCAAGGCTGCATCGTCAGCTACAGCTTCGGCCCGTTCAATTTTGGCAATCAGCCAGGCCGGGCTGCCCGCCGCCCTCACCAGTTGGCGGGCGGTTTCGATATCACTACCGTAGCGCGGAAACGATACGGCCACGTAGTCCACTTCCAGTTCCGCAGCCAGGCGAATGTCGGCGTGATCTTTTTCAGTCAGGCTGGGTGCGGAAATACCGCCGCCGCGCCGGTTAATGCCTTTGTTGTTGGATAGTGGCCCACCCACCACAACCTGAGTATGTACTGCATGTTCATCAACGTGTTCCACCTGCAAAACGACGCGGCCATCGTCCAGCAGCAGTTCGTCGCCTGGGCGGCAGTCTTGCACCAGGCTGGGATAGTCAATGCCAACGACGCGCTCATTGCCTTCTTCTGAAGGATGGATGTTGGAAAGCGTGAACGGCTGACCTTTTTCCAGGGTGACTTGTATGTCGCGAAAGCGGGCAATGCGTATTTTCGGGCCTTGCAGGTCGCCCATAATAGCCGTATGCAGGCCGAGGCGAGCGGAGATTTCACGCAGCATCTGCACCCGCTGCCGGTGTTCGTCTGCGGTACCGTGTGAAAAATTCAGGCGTGCAACATCAAGGCCGGCAAGTAGAAGCTGCTCAATGCTTTCGGGGGTAGAGCTGGCGGGGCCAAGTGTTGCAACAATCTTGGTGCGGCGTTTTTTCATGGACAGCGCTTTCAGGCAAGGGGGGAGTCAGGCCCGGTGATAGGGGTGTCCCGTCATGATAGCCCAGGCCCTGTAGAGCTGTTCGCCCAGGAGAATCCGCACCATGGGGTGCGGCAAAGTGAGAGAAGACAGGCGCAGCGATTCAGGACATTGCCGCTTGAGATCGGGGTCGAGCCCGTCAGGGCCCCCGATCAGAAAGGCAATGTCGCAGCCTAAGGTGCGCCAGTGCTCCAGTCGAGCCGACAGTTGTACGGTAGACAAGTCTTTGCCGCGCTCGTCCAGCACTACACGATGGCAGCCGGGAGGCAGCACCGCTTCGATGCGCCGCGCCTCTGCAGCCATCAACTGAGCCGCGGTTTTTCCCGAAGTGCGGGGTTCAGGCTTGATCTCGCGCAGTTCCAGAGCACAGTCGGGAGGCAGGCGCTTGGCGTAGTCTTTCCATGCCTCATCCACCCATGACGGCATGCGAGCGCCCACAGCGGCCACGATCAGTTTCATTCGCTGTCTGATTCGTCGTCGAAGTCATAAGTCTCGGGAGCAACAGGCAGGGTGGATTGCGGCAGCAATTTGACCTTCACCGGCTTGCCACCCCAGATTTCTTCCAGGTTGTAGTACTGCCGGATGGCAGGTTGCATGCAATGCACGACGATGTCGCCGAGATCGACCAGCACCCATTCACCTGTGTCCTCGCCTTCGTAGGCCAGAACGGACAGGTTGTTTTCGCGAGCGGCGTCCCTGACGCTGGAGGCCAGTGCCCGGGTTTGCCGGTTGGATGTCCCACTGGCGATGATCACGCGGTCGAACAGGCCGGTGATGTGGGAGGTATCGAAGATTTTGATGTCTTGGGCTTTGACGTCTTCAAGCGCGTCAATGACCAGGCGTTGCTGTTTCTGTATATCCATAAAGGGGCCGGTGTTGCAGCGTTAAGCCGCAGAATGCCGATAGAGTCCGTGTTGTTGAATGTATTGTGCCACGCTGGGGAGCATCATGCCGTCCACTGATTGACCGCCCGCAATACGTTGGCGGATTTCAGTGGCAGACAGATTGAAGGGCGGCATAGGGATGAAGTGCAGTACCCGCCCTTGCGATGCCAGCCACTCGTCAAGCGCAGGCGGCGCTTTGAGTGCTGAGCCTGGGCGTGCTGCCACGGCCAGCTCAACCCGCGTGGTGATTTCCTGCCATTGCTTCCAGCTACAAAAATTTTCCAGCTGGTCTGCTCCCAGTATCCAGAAATAGCGGGGGCCTTCAGGCAGGTCACGCAGGGTGTCAATTGTATACGTTGGGCCATCGCGGTCGATTTCAACCGTGCTGAGTTTCAGGCCCGCCTCACCGGCGGTTGCCAGCTTCAGCATTTCCAGCCGGTGCTGGGCCGTGGCGCCCAAGACACCTCGCTGCCAAGGGCGGGCAGCGGGAATCAGTGTCACGCTATCCAGTGCGAGATGCCGCTGCGCTTGACGGGCAAGCTCGATATGCGCCAGGTGGACAGGGTCGAAGCTGCCGCCTAGCAGCCCTTGGCGGTGCTCCCTCACACCCACTCCCGGGGTTGCAGGTATTCGTATAAGGTGGCTTCTTGCGAGCCGGGCTCAGGTTGCCAGTTGTATTTCCAGCTCGCGGTTGGCGGCATGGATAGCAAAATGGATTCTGTGCGCCCGCCCGACTGCAGGCCAAACAGCGTGCCGCGGTCGTGAACGAGGTTGAATTCCACGTATCGGCCACGCCGGTACGCCTGAAACTCACGATGCGCTTCCGTATATGGCGTATCTTTACGCCGTTCGAGAATAGGAAGATAGGCGGGTAAAAAGCATTCACCCACTGCGCGGGTGAGAGCAAAGCTTGCGTCGAAACCGCCTTCATTGAGATCATCAAAGAACAGGCCACCGACGCCGCGAGTTTCGCCGCGGTGCTTCAGGTAGAAATATTCGTCGCACGCCTGCTTCCAGGCCGGATATTTGTCGGCGCCGAAAGGTTGCAGGGCGTCGTGGCAAACCCGATGGAAATGCCTGACATCGTCTTCAAACGGATAGTAAGGGGTGAGATCCACCCCCCCGCCAAACCAGAATACGTCTGGCTCGGTGGCCGTGCTGCCCTTGGCGACGAAGCAACGCACGTTCATGTGAACAGTAGGTACAAAGGGATTGCGCGGGTGGATCACCAGCGATACCCCCATGGCCTGCCAAGGCCGCCCGGCCAGATGCGGGCGGCGGGCGCTGGCCGAAGGCGGTAACTGGCTGCCTTGCACATGGCTAAATAGCACGGCGGCCCGTTCGAGTACAGGCCCGCCTTCAAGGTAGCGGCTTAACCCCCCTCCGCCTTCGCTGCGTGTCCAGGCGTCGCTGCAGAAAGGCGTGCCGTCAACGCCTTCCAGGGCTTTAACAATGGTGTCCTGCAGGCTGGTCAGCCAGGTGCGGGGTGGGTCTTGCTGAATGCTCATGGCTTGCCGGTTTTGTTGTCGGCGGCAGGCTCTTGAGGCAGGGCGCGCCAACCGATGTCGCGGCGGTACTGCAGGCCGTCGAAACGCGTGCGGGCCACGGCATCGTAAGCAGCAGCCTGCGCACGTTTGAGCGAGTCGCCCAGGGCAGTCACGCACAGTACGCGGCCACCGGATGTTTTCAACACATCGTCTTCGAGCTGTGTACCGGCATGAAACGTGACGCATTCTTCGGTATCCGGTGCCAGGCGGGTGATGGGGTCGCCCGTACGCGGGGTGCCTGGGTAGTTGGCAGCAGCGATGACAACGCCCAGAGCGGGGCGGCGATCCCATTCGATTTCCGCTTCGGCTTCGTCCAGACGGCCGTCAATAGCCATTTCCAGCGTCTTACTGAAGTCGCTTTTGATCCGCATGACAATCGGTTGTGTTTCCGGGTCGCCCATGCGGCAGTTGAATTCAAGCACCCTCAGTGAGCGGGTGGCGTCAGGCCCGGGCCCAATCATCAGGCCCGCGTACAGAAAGCCCGAATAAGGTAAGCCGTCGCGTGCCATGCCGGCCATGGTCGGGTGAATGACTTCGCGCATAATGCGATTGTGCAGCGCGGGAGAAATAATGGGCGCAGGGGAATACGCGCCCATGCCACCGGTATTGGGGCCATTGTCGCCATCGAGCAGGCGTTTGTGGTCCTGGCTGGTGGCTAACGGCAGCACATTGCTGCCATCGCACATCACAATGAAGCTGGCTTCCTCGCCTTCCAGGCACTCTTCAATGACGACCCGGGCGCCTGCTTCACCGAAGCCACCCCCCAGCATGTCATCGACCGCATTGTGGGCTTCTTCCAATGTGGTGGCCACCACGACGCCTTTGCCCGCCGCCAAGCCATCGGCTTTGATGACGATGGGGGCTCCCTGGGCATCGATGTATTGATGCGCGGCAGCCGGGTCAGTAAAGGTTTCGTAGGCGGCGGTGGGAATGCCGTGGCGCACCATGAATGCCTTGGCGTAATCTTTGGAGCTTTCCAGTTGAGCCGCTTCACGGCTCGGGCCGAAAATCTTCAGCCCTTCGGCCTGGAAAGCATCAACAATCCCTGCAGCCAAGGGGGCTTCGGGGCCCACCACGGTGAAGGCGATTTTTTCTTTGCGAGCGAACGCAATGAGGTCGGCGGTATCGGTCAATGCCACATTCTGGATTTGCGAAGCGCGGTCGGTACCGCCGTTGCCGGGAGCGACGTAAACCGTCTGCACGCGAGGAGAACGGGCGAGTTGCCAGGCCAGAGCATGTTCGCGTCCGCCGCCGCCGATGACGAGTAATTTCATGTTTCGTATGAGAAGGGTGGGGGGCCCGGCAAGCCGGGCGGGGGGTGAATCAGGAGGGTTGGGCAGACTCGTCGAAGACAGCGGTGGTGTAGACCTGCTGCACGTCGTCGATCGCTTCGAGCATGTCGATCAGCTTCTGGGTGCGTTCGGCATCGTCTCCGGTCAGTTCCGTTTCGTTCAATGCCTTCATGATGATGTCTTGAACTTCCGGTACCAGCTCAGCGGCTTCGAAGGCCGCCTTGACTGCTGCGTAGTCGCCGGGCTCGCAGACAACTTCAATCATGCCGTCTTCGTCGGTGATGACGTCTTCAGCGCCGGCCTCCAGCGCGACCTCCATGACCGTTTCTTCCGACACACCGGGGGCGAACAAAAATTGCCCGCAGTGTTTGAACATGAAGGTGACCGAGCCGTCTTGCCCCAGATTACCGCCGTTCTTGTTCAGCGCATGGCGGACTTCCGCCACGGTACGGGTGCGGTTGTCGGTCATGCAGTCGATAAGAATTGCCGCACCGCCTGGGCCATAGCCCTCGTAGCGCACCTCTTCGAAGTTGTCGCCATCGGCACCGCCTGCGCCGCGTTGTACTGCGCGCTGAATATTATCTTTGGGCATGTTGGCGGCGGTGGCTTTATCCCAGGCCAGTCGCAGACGCGGGTTGGTTTCCGGGTCTGGCCCGCCAGCGCGCGCCGCGACGGTGATTTCACGAATAATTTTGGTCCAGAGCTTACCGCGCTTGGCATCTTGACGCCCTTTGCGGTGCTGGATGTTCGCCCATTTACTATGTCCGGCCATATGAATAAGTAGAAAGCTAGGTAGACTGATTTTACCGAGAAAACAATTCAAGCTCGCGAAAGATCGGCAACTAATATGGCCAATGCTTTAACGCAGGAGCATGAATTACACTTGCGGCCATTGTGTCCAATTTATACGCGGGGGTCAAAAAAGAGATGGTTGAACCAATCAAAGTGGCTCAGAGTTCCGAAGCCCCGGTACATCTGCTACCGAAGTACGCCAACCGGCACGGCTGTATTACCGGCGCTACAGGAACAGGCAAGACGGTATCTCTGCAAGTCCTGGCGGAAGCCTTCAGCCGCATAGGTACGCCGGTGTTTGTCTCCGACATCAAAGGCGACCTTTCGGGCATTTCTCAGGCGGCTGCGCCCAACCCCAAACTGGCCGAAAGGCTGCAACGCTTCGGGCTGGATGAGCCCGTCTGGGGCGGTTCGCCTGTCGAGTTCTGGGATATTTTCGGTGAACAAGGTCACCCGCTGCGTGCCACAATTTCCGACATGGGGCCGTTGCTGCTGGCACGCATGCTGGAATTGAACGACACCCAGGAAGGCATTCTGAATATCGTCTTTCGGGTTGCCGACGAAGAAGGCTTGCTGCTGCTTGACCTCAAAGACTTACGTTCTATGCTGCAGGCGGTCAGTGATCGCGCTGCGGAGTTGCGCAGCCGCTACGGCAATATTGCTCCGGCATCGGTGGGCGCGATCCAGCGGGCGTTGCTGCGGCTGGAAACTCAGGGGGGCGATCACTTCTTCGGCGAGCCCATGCTGGATATTTTCGACCTTATGCGCACCGATGCCTCGGGGCGCGGTGTCGTGAATATCCTGGCGGCAGACCGGCTTATGCAATCACCCCGCCTGTACGCGGTTTTCTTATTGTGGCTGTTGGCCGAACTGTACGAGAACTTGCCGGAAGTCGGTGATCTCGACAAACCCAAGTTTGTTTTCTTTTTCGACGAAGCCCATTTGTTGTTCGACGATGCGCCCAAGGCATTGGTGGATAAGGTGGAGCAGGTGGTGCGCTTGATCCGCTCCAAAGGGGTGGGGGTGTATTTTGTTACCCAGAGCCCTGCCGATATTCCAGACGCCGTGCTGGGCCAGTTGGGGAATCGTGTCCAGCATGCCTTACGGGCGTTTACGCCGCGCGATCAACGCGCTGTACGCACCGCCGCAGAAACCATGCGACCTAAACCCGGGCTGGATATCGTGGCTGCGATTACAGAGCTTGGGGTCGGCGAAGCGCTGATTTCCATGCTGGATGAACGCGGCAGCCCCTCGCCGACCGAGCGGGCCTGGATGGCAGCGCCGGGCAGCCGTATCGGCCCGGCCACCGACGCAGAACGTCGTCAGCTTTCCGCAAGTTCCTTGATGGCAGGGAAGTATCAGCAGGAAATCGATCGTGAATCCGCTTATGAGATTCTTCTCAAACGTGCGGAAAGTATGCCTCAGGAAGAGGCGGGCAAGGGCGGTGCGGCATCTCAGCCCGCCGATAACGGCGTCATGGGTGCGGTCAGTGATTTCCTGTTTGGCTCCACCGGCCCGCGAGGCGGACGGCGTGATGGTGTCGTGCAATCGGTTGCGAAAAGCATGGTGCGCCGCGCGGCCAACCAATTGGTACGTGGTGTGTTAGGTTCCTTAACCGGGCGTCGTTAAGCGCTGGCAGCCCTCTGTCTACTCATACTCCCCTCGCGTTAGTAGGGCGGGAGCAATTAATTTTGAGCGTCAAAGGAGAAAGAAAGTGTCCAGAATTGTTGTGGCAACGTCTAAACCCGAGGCAACCCGGCATTGGCTGTCCGTCATGCAGGCGGCACTGCCCGAGTTTGAGATCGTGGGGTGGGAGCCCGGCGAGCCAGCCACCGGCGCGCGTTATGCCATTGTCTGGGCACCTCCTAAAGACTTCTTCGACCAGGAGAAAAACCTGGAAGCCCTGTTTAATCTGGGCGCGGGCGTGGATGCGTTGATAGCTTTGCCTAATTTGCCCGATATCCCACTGTTCCGGTTGCAAGATGCCGGCATGGCGGCGCAAATGACAGAGTACGTGGTGCATCACCTTGCCAGCCTGTCGAGGGGGTTCTCCACCTATGCCCAACAACAGCGTCAGTCCCATTGGGAGCAGCTGTCACCGCCCAATTATGCGAACTGGCCGGTGGGAGTGATGGGGTTGGGCAAGCTGGGCAGCCATGTAGCTCAGGAACTTGCCAAGCTGGGGTACCCGGTGGCTGGCTGGGCACGCAGTCACCGCCAGGTCGATGGGGTGGAAATCTTCCATGGTGCTGCGCAATTTGAGAAATTCTTAAGCCGTAGCCGTGTGCTGATTAACCTGTTGCCGCTTACAGACGACACGCGCGGAATTATCAACCACGAACTGCTGGCCAGCCTGATGCCTGATTCGGTCATTATCAATATCGCGCGTGGGGGGCACGTGGTGGATGACGACTTATTAAAAGCCCTGAATTCTGGCCGCATTCAACTGGCGGTGTTGGATGTTTTCAACCAAGAACCTTTGCCGGCTGAGCACCCGTATTGGTCGCATCCCAAGGTCAGGGTCACGCCACATGTGGCGGCTGTCACGCTGGACGATCAAGCGGCTGTACAGATCAGTCGGGGTATTCGCAGCCTGGCGCAAGGCCAGATGCCGGGCGGTCTGGTGCGCCGCGATATCGGTTATTGAACGCGGCCACAGCACAAGCCTGGCGTGTCAGGCGGAGGAGGGGCTGGGCCGTGTCTGGCGCAGCCCCGACCATACAATGGCTGCAATCATGATGGCGCCGCCCAGCAGAGCACGCAGGCTGGGGTACTGCGCGAAGAGTACAGCGGCAAAGAAAATGGCGTAAACGGGCTCCAGCGCGATCACAATGCCGGCGCTGCGCGCCTTAAGCACCATCAGGCTGGACACCAGAAGGTAGTGTGACAGTGCTGTGCAAAACACGCCCAGCAGGGCCAGCCAGAACCAGTCCAGCGGGCTGACTGAACCCACGCTGCTCAGGCCAAAGGGCAGGGTGATCAGCATGACGACAAGGTTTTCCCAGCAAGCGACTTGGTAGGCCGACAGGTGGGAGGCAGCGCGCCGGTTGATTAAAGTAAACAGCGCGAACGACAGACCTGATGCGATGGCCCACATCAGGCCAATGGTGGCTTGGTCACCGAAATCGAAGGAAGGCGTCACAAGCACCAGGCCGGTGGTAACCAGTAGCAGAATGACCCATTCGGCGCGGCTGATGCGCTCGCGCAGAATCAGCCATTCACACAGCGTAATAAAGGCGGGAAACGATGCAAAGCCCAGGGTGGCAATCGCCACGCCGCTGACCTTTACCGCGATGAAAAAAGTCACCCAGTGAATCGCCAGCATTACACCTGCTGTGATCAATATGGCGGCGCTGCGCCGGTCGATTCCCGAGCGCGCCGACGCACCCTGCCAGCGCATAAACGCAAGTAGAGCCAATACCGCAAACCCGGCCCGCCCGGCGGTGATGAATGCCGCACTCGCTTTTATCAGTTCACCGAAGATGCCAGTCAGGCCAAATAGCACGGCGGCGATGTGGATGGATAGAAGAGCGCGCTGGCGAGTCATGAAGAGGCGAAGGCGAGAAGGCGGAAAAAAAAGGAGCGGTTAGAGGACGGATTAAACTATCAAGCTTAGCTACTTTACCCGAAGCAAGCACGGTAAAGTATCCACTGCGTTTTATCTTCCAGTGATTCACCCATTACTCTATGGAGACAGCCTTGACGAACCAGGCCAAAGCAATACACGTCGATACCCATGGCGGGCCCGAAGTACTGAAGCTCGTAACGGTCGATGTACCCGCCCCAGCAAAGGGAGAGGTGACTCTTCGCCAGAAGGCGGTGGGTCTGAACTTCATCGATATTTATTTCCGTACCGGTCTGTACCCTCACCCTCTGCCTCATGGGCTGGGTTTTGAGGCGGCCGGCGATGTCGTGGCGGTAGGCGAGGGGGTTACCCATCTCAAGGTGGGCGACCGGGCTGCATACGGCCAAAGCCCGTTGGGCGCTTATGCTGACTTGCGCAACGTGCCGGCTGACCGAGTGGTGAAAATCCCCGATTCCATTACGTATGAAGATGCGGCAGCCATCATGCTCAAGGGCCTGACCACCCAGTATTTGCTGCGCCAGTGCTACCGTCTGCAGGAAGGCGAAACCGCCTTGTTTCATGCTGCGGCCGGCGGTGTGGGGCTGTTGGCTTGCCAGTGGGCGCGAGCGCTGGGCGTCAAACTGATCGGCACGGCCTCCACACCCGAGAAATGTGCGCTGGCGAAAGAGCATGGCGCTTGGGAAGTCATCGACTACAGCCGGGAAGACGTTGCAGAACGCGTCAAAGAGCTGACCAACGGCGAAAAGCTGCCTGTCGTGTACGACGGTGTGGGCAAAGATACCTGGATGACTTCTCTGAATTGCCTGCGCCCGCGCGGGTTGATGGTCAGCTTTGGGAATGCCTCAGGCCCGGTGGAAGGGGTGGATCTTGCCTTGTTGAACAATAAAGGCTCGCTGTACGTGACCCGCCCCAAGCTGGGAGACTACGTCCCGACGCAGCAGGATATGCAGGCGGCCGCCGATGAACTCTTCGCTCTAGTGGCGGATGGCAGCATCAAGGTCACGATTGGTCAGCGTTTTCCGCTGGCAGAGGCCGCCAAAGCACAGGAAGCGCTGGCGGCCCGAAAAACAATAGGCGCCACAATTCTTACGATTGACTAAAGCATTATGAGCAGGCCGCCGGTCGCGTGGCTTGCAACCCAAAAATGGGCCGACTCGTATTGAGCCGGCCCATTTTTCTGGAACAAATTTGGCGAGCGAGGCGGCTTCTCCCCGCTTGATTGACGGCTACTCAGCTTGCGCGGGTTGCTGCTGGTGGTAGTGCTGAACGCGCTCGACTTCCTCGCGCGAGCCGAGAATGACGCCGACCCGCTGGTGCAAAGCGGCAGGCTGTATATCCAGAATGCGCTGTTCGCCATCAATGGCTAAGCCGCCTGCCTGCTCAACAAGCATGCTCATAGGATTGGCCTCGTACATCAGGCGCAGCTTGCCCGCTTTGCCGCTGGGGCGTGCGTCGCGCGGATACATGAAAATGCCGCCACGACTCATGATGCGGTGTACATCGGCCACCATGGAGGCGATCCAGCGCATGTTGTAGTCTTTTTCCAAAGGGCCTTCCTTGCCGGCCAGGCATTCATGCACATAACGGCGCACCGGCATTTCCCAGTGGCGCATATTCGACATATTGATGGCGAATTCTTTGGTCTGCTCGGGAATCCGGATGTTCTCGTGCGTCAGGCACCAGGCACCGGTTTGGCGGTCAAGCGTAAAGCCCACGACCCCATTGCCCAGGGTGAGCACCAGCATGGTCTGCGGGCCATATACCGCATACCCTGCAGCGACCTGGCGGCTGCCCGGCTGTAGAAAGTCGCTTTCTTCGATATCGCGCCCCGAAGCGTCGGCCGGCGCCTGCAACACGGAAAAAATCGTGCCGATCGAGACATTGACGTCAATATTGGAAGAGCCATCCAGAGGGTCGAACAGCAGCAGATACTCACCCTTGGGATAGCGGTTTGGAATGCGGTGGATGGTCTCCATCTCTTCAGAAGCCATGGCGGCCAGGTGGCCCCCCCACTCGTTGGCATCCAGCAGGATTTCATTGGAAATCACATCCAGTTTCTTCTGGACTTCACCCTGGACGTTTTCTGATTCCAGGCTGCCGAGTACGCCGCCCAGTGCGCCTTGCCCTACGGCGTGTCCGATGGCCTTGCAGGCGCGGGCCACGGTTTCGATCAGCAGGCGCAGGTCTGCCGATACGGCCGTTCCGGTACGCTGCTGTTCGACCAGGTACTGGGTCAGAGATGTGTGCTTCATGGTTTAGTGCTCCGCATGGAGATTCAAGGATTTGTTAACGATTTCTGCCGTGTTGCGCGAGAGGGTGGGGTGCTGACGGACGCGTTCCAGAGCGCCGCGTGCCGCTTCGCGCAGGGCCGGTTCGAGCCGGGCCCAGTGGTCCAGGGTGCGAGCCAGGCGGGCCGCAATTTCAGGGTTCAGAGCATCAAGCGCTAGCACTTGATCAGCCCAGAACTCGTAGCCTTCCGGGCTATGGGCATGGCCAAGGTTGTTAATGCAGAATTGGAAAACGACGGAGCGGGCACGGTTCGGGTTGCGCAGCGAAAAAGCTGGGTGCAGCATCAGCGCCTGAACTTCTTCCACCGTGGTGAACGGCGAAGCCGCCTGTACGGCGAACCAGCGGTCGATGACCAGAGGGTCGTCCTGCCAGTTGTCATAAAAATGCCGCATCGCCGCATTGCGGGTTTCGACATCTCCCCAGTTGGCCAATGCGGTGAGTGCCGCCATGCTGTCAGTCATATTATTGGCGGTTCTGTACTGCTGGAGAGCTAACTGGTTAGCGCCAGGCTGCGATCCGGCTAGCAAATAGCCCAGGGCCAGGGCCCGCAAAGCACGTCGCCCCGATGGCTCGGGAGCGGGCGAATAGGGTCCGCCGTCGTCGGCATTGCTGTCGTAGAGTGTGCGCCATTGAGCTGCCAGGTGTTGACCCAGTTCGGCCTTGAGTTCGCGGTGGGCTTGCACTACTGCTTCCGGCGTCATGGGCGACGAGCGTTCTAAAAGTTCACGCTGCGGGGGCAAGGCCAGTACCCGGGCCAGATAAGCGGGGGAAAGGTCAGCGTCTTGGAGCAGCGCCGTCCACGTGTTGCGCAGCAGGCTGCTGTCGGGGGCGGGCGCACCTTCCAAAATGGCGTCCACACGCTTGCGCAGCAGACGGCGGGCCAGCTCCTGGCCGGCTTCCCAGCGAGCGAAGGAGTCTGGATCTCGCCTGGCCAGTAACGCCAGTTCATCATCACAGCGCAAGTAGTCGATTTCCACGGGAGCGGAAAAATCGCGCAATAGCGATAGCACCGGACGCTGCGTCACGCCGTGGAAGGTCCAGGATTGGCTTTCCTCGGTGAGCTCCAGCAACAGCGTGCCTGGTGCGGCGCCGGCCATCGGGGTGGCGCCTTCTGGAAGGATAGGCGTGCCATCGGGGGCCAGCAGCCCGATTGCAACGGGAATGTGCAGGGGCGGCTTTGTGGCCGGCGGGTTTTGCAACAGCTCGATACCGGCGGGCGGGCAGGATTGTCGCAGCTTGATGGTGCAAGTGCCGGCAGCCGGGTTGTGCATCAGATTGACTGACACACGTGGCGTGCCCGCCTGGCTATACCAGTTCTTGAAGGTTTGCAGGTCGCGGCCAGGGTTGCGTCGGGTATAGACCGATTCCATGGCGGCGAGGAAATCGTCGCAGGTCACGGCTTGCCCGTCGTGGCGGCGGAAGTATTCTTCCAGCCCTTCACGGAAGCCGTCGCGGCCTAGCAGGGTTTGCTGCATGCGAATGACTTCCGCACCTTTTTCGTAAATGGTGGCGGTATAGAAGTTGGAAATTTCCTGATAACTTTCTGGTCGGATAGGGTGGGCCATAGGGCCGCTATCCTCGGGAAACTGTGCCAGCCTCAATGTAGAGACATCGTCTATACGTTTAACTGCTTTGGCACTGACCGATGCGCTGCTGTCCAAACCGTCAGCCAGCATGTCCGCCGAGAATTCCTGGTCGCGGAAGACGGTCAGCCCTTCTTTCAAGGAGAGCTGGAACCAATCGCGGCAGGTGACGCGGTTACCGGTCCAGTTGTGGAAATACTCGTGGCCAATAACGGCTTCAATAGCCCGATACGCTGCGTCGGTGGCAGTAGCCGGATCAGCCAGTACATAAGAAGAGTTGAAAACGTTCAGACCCTTGTTTTCCATGGCGCCCATATTGAAATCTCGGGCTGCCACAATCATGAAGCGGTCAAGGTCGAGCTCCAGGCCGTAACGCTGTTCATCCCAGCGCAGCGAACGCAGCAGACAATCCATAGCCCATTCGGTTTTATCTTCTGTACCGTGGTCGCTGTATACCTGCAATAGCACTTCGCGGCCGCTGCGCGTAGTCGTACGTTGTTCCCGGCAGGCAAAATCACCCGCCACTACGGCAAATAGGTAGCTGGGTTTTGGATGTGGGTCTTCCCAGACAGCTTCGTGGCGGCCATTCTCCAGCGGTCGCTCGGATACCAAGTTGCCATTGGATAACAGCAAAGGGTATTGAGATTGACTGCCTCGCAACACAACCCGGTAGACCGACATGACGTCAGGGCGGTCGGGAAACCAGGTAATGCGTCGAAAGCCTTCTGCCTCGCACTGTGTGAACAAATGTTGGCCCGATACGTACAAACCCATCAGGGTAGAATTATCCTGAGGTCGGCAGGTGCTGACTATTTCTACAGTGAAGTGCTCGTTTCTGGGGTGCAGGGTCAGGGTTTCACCCTGTAGCTGGTATTCGCTTTCCGCCAGGAGCCGGCCATTGATGGATACGGATTCCAGGCCCAGATCTTGCCCGTCAAGAACCAGGGGAACCAACGCCCGCCCCACACTCTCAAACTCCATGGTGGAGATCACGCGAGTCAGGGAGGCATCGAGTTCAAAGCAAAGCTCGACCTTTGGCAGCCGGTAAGGGTAGGGCTGATAGTCGTGACGGGAAATAGTAGGGGAGATATCTGTTCGCATAGGGCAGTGGCTATATCGTGGAACCGTTATTGTAGTATTTCAAATATGGCATCCGCAGGGCGTACTTGTGGGTGCGGGAGAGCAACATGACAGTCAACAACCACTTGCGTCGTATTTGGAGCGTAGGGCTGCTAGCGGCTCTGCTGTTTCTGGGCGGCTGTGCATCTTCGTTGTCTGCGAGGGTGACGACGTATCAACAATGGCCGGTGGGGGTTGAAGGTGAGTATTACCAGATCGTCGGCTCGCCGCAGCAATCGGGCAACCTGCAATTTGCAGCGTTCTCGGATATGTTGCGCGCGGCAATAGGCCCGACCGGTTTGCGTGAGGTGGCGCCGGGTGCTGAACCCCGTTTTGAGGTGCGCCTTGAATACGGTAACCCAGTTAAGCAAGGTTGGGTGCGTACTTACGATGACCCTTACCCGTTTTATGGTTGGCCCGGCTTCGGGGGGTACTACGGTTGGGGTGGCTGGGGCGGTGGTGTGTTTTATAGCCCTCGGTCAGTCACTGTGCCGGTGGAGATCTATCGCAACACCCTGACCGTCACGTTATTCGACAAGCTGGCTAACGGGCAAGAGGTCTATCGGGCAACTGCCGTACATAACAGCCAAAGCGACAGCCTGGATGCCGTCATGCCCTATTTGATGCAGGCCGTATTTGACGGCTTTCCTGGCAATAACGGTCAAGTCAGGGAAATTCGCTACGAATTGCCGCGTTGAACGTTGGTCGAATGTTAAGCAGCGCATTCTCCACCGCAATCTTTCATGCTTGAAAAAACAGAGTTCAGCCGCATCTATAATGGCGCGCTGCAATGAAACAACCCCACACCAAGTCAAACTATCCAAAGATGAAATCTGTAAGCCCCGCTTTTGCTACGAGCCCGAATGGGAATTCCATCGCTACGCTGGAACCTTCCGACGCGCTGGAAACCGCTCGTTCGGTCTTGCTCGACCCATGGGGGCTGACGCAATCCGATATATCGGCTGCACTGGGCGAGATCCTCACGCGCCGCGTCGATTATGCCGACCTCTATTTTCAGTACACGCGGAGCGAAGGCTGGAGCTTGGAAGAGGGCATTGTTAAAACAGGCAGCTTTTCCATTGAACAAGGTGTGGGCGTGCGGGCTATTAGCGGTGAGAAAACCGCTTTTGCCTATTCTGATTCCCTGTCTTCTGATGCTTTGCTGTCCTCAGCTAGAGCAGTTCGCAGCATAGGTAAGCGAGGGGCAGGCAAGCGCAAAATACAGGCGCCTCCCGGCCTGCCTACTCATGCGCTGTATCCAGCAATCGACCCAGTCGCGTCGCTGGGTTCGGCAGATAAAGTCAAAATGCTTGAAAGGCTTGAAGCCATGGCTCGCGCAATCGACCCGCGCGTAATTCAGGTCATGGCCGGTCTGGGGGCGGAATACGATGTGGTGCTGGTGGCCGGCAGTGATGGGCGGCTGGCGGCGGATGTCCGCCCGCTGGTACGTTTGTCGCTTACCGTTATTGCCGAGCAATCTGGGCGGCGCGAAATGGGGCACGGTGGCGGCGGGGGGCGTAGCGGGTTGGATTACTTCACCGACGACGTGCTGCGCGGTTATGCAGAACGTGCGGTGCACGAAGCCCTCACCAATTTACAGGCTCAGCCTGCTCCCGCTGGTGAAATGACGGTCGTCCTGGGCGCCGGCTGGCCGGGCATTCTGTTGCACGAAGCAGTGGGCCACGGCCTGGAAGGCGACTTCAACCGCAAGGGGTCCAGCGTGTTTTCAGGCCGCATAGGCGAACGTGTGGCTTCGCCCGGCGTAACGGTTGTCGACGACGGCACACTGGCTGGCCGCCGGGGCTCGCTGAATATCGACGATGAAGGCACGGCCACGCAATCGAACGTGTTGATTGAAGACGGCATTCTGCGTGGCTATATGCAAGACACCATGAATGCGCGGCTGATGAAGCAGGGCGTAACCGGCAACGGGCGGCGCGAATCGTATGCGCATCTTCCGATGCCACGTATGACGAACACCTACATGTTGTCTGGCCAGACACCGCCGGAAGAAATTATCGCATCAGTCAAGAAGGGCTTGTATGCCGTGAATTTCGGCGGTGGTCAGGTCGATATTACGAGTGGCAAATTCGTTTTCTCGGCGTCTGAAGCCTATCTGATTGAAAATGGTAAGGTTACTGCGCCAGTGAAGGGTGCTACCCTGATTGGCAATGGTCTTGACGCAATGAACCGTGTCGGCATGATAGGCAACGATATGCGCCTGGATTCGGGCGTGGGTACGTGCGGTAAAGAAGGCCAGAGCGTACCGGTGGGTGTAGGTATGCCCACGTTACGCATGGATGGCCTGACCGTCGGCGGCACGGCGTAAACTGTCAATCGAGCTCAAGTCGTGTCGTTGAGCATGCGCTGATGCGCAAGCCTTGCCCTTAGGGCAGGGTAAAACCAGGCATATTCACGATGCACCGTTGCGTGCATTCTGCATTGTGGCTAGTGACGCCCGAGTGTGGTTGACACTGCGCTCAGGCGACTACTACCATTAACTTACACACTCTTAACTTTTCGGGTAGAAATGGTTTCCATGGATTCCTCGCCCCAGTACGATCTGCGTATCTTGCGGGCGCTGCGACGCATTACGCGCGCTATTGCACTTCATTCCCGCCAGCTTGCGGCCTACAGCAACATCACAGCGCCGCAGCTGGTATGTTTGCGTGCCGTCGCGGAAAACGGGCCGCTAACCACTACCGCAATCAGCCGCGAAATCCACGTCAGCCCAAGTACAGTCGTGGGTATTCTCGACCGCCTTGAAGACAAAGGCTGGGTGTTGCGTGAACGCAGTCGCGAAGACCGCCGCATCGTCATGGTTTCTGCCACCGAGTCCGGCCGCAATTTAGTGCGCGATACCCCGTCACCCATGCAGCAAAAACTGGCCGAAGCGCTGAACGAACTGCCGGAACTCGAGCAGGCCACCATCACCCTGTCACTGGAACGTATTGTGGCGCTCATGGAATCCAGCCATACTGCCGAGCCGGCTGCACCCGAAGCCCCTTCTCCCATGCTCGACGTCCCTCTGGGAGGCGGCACCCAACCGGAGTCGGGCATCGCAGTTTGATGGGCCGCGCCGTCCAACCATAGGTTATGCCTGAAAAAGGAAACGAACCGTGATTGAGCCGAGCATACTGGAGCGCGTGCAGTCTCATGTAAGGGATTTCGCGCATTCTGCGGATGCCAGCCTGTTCACGCGCGGCTATGGTTCCATCTTGGCCGACGCTTGTGGGCGTCAATACATCGACTTCAGCAGCGCCGCCGGGGCGCTCAATTACGGGCACGATAACCCACTGCTCATGCAGATGTTGCGTCGCAGGTTGCAGGACGACAGTTCGGCAACCTGCCCGTCGCGAGCCATGAAGCGCTTCTGTGAAGCCATGGATGGTTACCTTCTCAAGCCTCGTGGTTGGGAATACGAGGTTCACTACACCGGCACGACAGCTGCGGCCTCGGTAGAGGCCGCACTACGAATCGCCAAACAAGCCACCGGGCGAAAAAGCGTGGTTTCGTTTACCCGGTGCGATGCGTTTCGCGCCAGCTCTTCCACGGCGGTTGTGTGGGCAGCCAACACTGGCGTGGGCGACACTGTCTTCATGCCCTACGATGGCAGTTTCGGCCCCGATGTCGATACGATGGCATACTTGGAACGCCAGCTTGAGAGCTGTCGCAAACCTGAAGAAAAGCCGGCTGCCGTAGTCGTTGAAACAGTGCTGGGTGAAGGGGGAATCAATGTCCTCAGTTGGCGCTGGTTGCGTGACCTTGAAGCGCTTTGTCGGCGCCATGGCATGTTGCTTATCATGGATGAAACCATAGTCGGCTGTGGTCGCACCGGGCGTTTTTTCAGTTTTGAGGCTTCCGGTGTGCAGGCCGACATGATTGCAATGTCGCGCTCTTTGTCAGGTTTCGGCTTGCCTGTATCGGTGCTGCTGAGTCGCCCCGACTTGCCCGCTGCGCGGTATCAAGCGCTGGCCGCGCATCGGCGTGCCGGGCTGGCCTTGCTCACAGCCGAACACGTGCTAGAAGCCTATTGGGCCGACGATAGCTTCGCCGTGCATGTGCGTCGTAAGGAACGCTTGGTGCGCGACTGGCTGGAAAACCTGGTGCAAGGTTATAGCCACCTGGGCTTGGGCGTGCGTGGTCGGGGCCTGATTCAAGGGTTAGTCACGCCTGGGCCACGGGGCATGGCGACCGACATGGCTAGCGCCGCACTGGCTAATGGCCTGGTCACACTCACCACCGGTGCTCACGATGAAGTGCTAAAAATCCAGCCCGCGCTCACCATTGAAGAAGACCTCTTGGTGCAGGGGCTGGAAATTCTCGATCGCGCTGTAACTCGCGTACTGGAAAACCGTTCTTAAGCCAGGCATTCGCTTACCCCAGCACTCCCGCGCAGGGGGTAAGTCCTTAAGGGCGGGGTCAGGCGGTATCCAGGAAGTTTTTCAGGAAGTCGCGGGTGCGCTCTTCGGCCGGTTCTTCGAGCACCTGCTCCGGCGGGCCTTGCTCCACAATACGGCCTTTGTCAAAGAAACACACCCGGTCAGATACCCGTTTGGCAAATTGCATCTCGTGCGTCACCAGCAACATGGTGAGGTCGTGCTCTTCGGCCAGCCGTTGGATCACGCTCAAAACTTCGCCGACGAGTTCAGGGTCTAGCGCCGAGGTGGGTTCATCAAACAACATGATGTTGGGCCGCATGGCCAGCGCGCGGGCAATCGCTACACGCTGTTGCTGGCCGCCGGATAGCTGGCTGGGGTATTTATCGGCATGATCGCTCAGGCCCACGAGCTCCAGATATTCCTCGGCGCGTTCACGGGCCTCTTGTTTACTGAGGCCCAGCACATGGATGGGGGCTTCCGTGATATTGCGGCGCACCGTCATGTGAGGAAACAGGTTGAACTGCTGAAAGACCATGCCCATTTCCTTGCGCATATTCCGCAAGTGGGCTTCGCTAGCGGGTACCAGCTCGCCATTATGCTGCTCATGCCACAAAGGGCGTCCGGCGACATGGATGACCCCTTCGTCAATGGTTTCCAGTGTCATCAAAATGCGCAGCACGGTGGATTTTCCCGAACCCGAAGGGCCGATAATCGTGACTTTCTCGCCTTTGTGAACTTCAAAATCCAGTTCGTCCAGCACCGTGACGGGGCCGAAACGCTTGACCACCTTGTCGAAGTGAATGATGGCGTCGTCGTTCATTTCAGAGGAATTCCTTGTTTGGGCAGACGCTTATCCAGGTAGCGGATTGCTGCCGCGGCCACCAGGGTGAGAACCAGGTAGATGAGGCCCACCATGGAAAGCGGTATCAGGTAGTTAAAGGTACGATCACCAATGATTTTCGCCACATTGAGCATTTCCAGCACGGCCACGACCGACAGCAAGGGCACATCTTTCATGATGGACACCAAATAGTTGCCCATGGCCGGAATAATGCGGGGAATCGCCTGTGGGACGATAATGACCGTGAAGGTGCGCAAGGGGGAAAGATCCAGGGCTCGGGCCGCTTCATGCTGGCCCAGTGGCACGGACTCGATTCCCGCCCGATAAACTTCCGACAAGTACGCGCTGTATTGCAGGCCTAACGCCAGCGCACCTGTCATAAAGGCAGGCAGCACAATGCCGTATTCCGGCAGCACGTAATACAGAAAGAACAACTGCACAAGTAAAGGCGTGTCACGAATAAATTCGGTCAACAGCCGTGCAGGCCATGAAATCAGCTTTAACGGTGAAGCCTTCAGCCCGGCCAAGACCAAGCCCAGCACCATGGCAATGAAAAAGCCCACGACCGTGGCTTTCAGCGTGACAACCAGGCCTTGCAGCAGAATGGGGAAGATTGAAACTGCGAATGCCCAATGGCTGGATGTATCCCAGGCAATGCCAAACAGCATGTCAGGATCTCCCCGCGCGCCAGCGCCCAACCGAGCGTTCCAGCAGCGTCATCAAGGCAGTGAGCACCAAGGCCATGCCAAAGTACATGAGTAGCAACATCGTGTAGACCGTCGTACTGTCTTGGGTGAAGTTGCGTATTTGTTCGGCACGGAAGGTCATGTCCCCCAGGCTGATCAGCGATACCAAAGCCGTATCCTTTAAGTTTTGCACGGCCAAGTTGCCAAAAGAAGGCAGCATTTCCGGGATGGATTGCGGCAGAGCAATGCGCCACAGCGTTTGCCGGGGTGTAAAGTCCAGTGCCTTAGCGGCTTCGTGCTGGTTGTGCGGTACTGCCTGAATGGCGCCGCGCACCACTTCAGCGCCGTAGGCACCAATATTCAGGCTTAGTGCCAGAGTGCCCGCCACCAGGGGCGGCAGGCGCCAATCCAACCCCAGCATTTGCCCAACCAGAGGCAGGGCGAAATACAGCCAGAACAACTGCACTAGCAACGATGTGCCGCGAAAGACTTCGATCATGGCGACCGAAAACCCTTTCAGCAGCCAGTTGTCGGAGATTCTGCCCAGCCCAAAAGCAAAGGCAAAGAAGCCGCCCAATAGCGTGGAATAAAACGTGAGCTGGGCTGTGACCCAGGCCCCTTCCAGCAAGGGCGGCAAATAGGACGTCCAGTTCATGAGAAGGTGTGATCAGCCGGCGCAGAGCGTTTCAGTGTTACGGCTGGTGGACTCAGTCGCGTCCGTGTCGCTGAAGCCATACGTAGTCAGGATCTGTTTCCATTCGTCAGTCTGCTTGAACTTGGCAAGCTCTTCGCTGACTGCGTCGCGCAGATCCTGTGAATCCATACTGAAGGTGAAAGCGCCCCAGCTACGTACGGGTTCGCCATTGATGACAGGGTCGGTAAAGTCCGCCGCCGACTCGACACGCGGGCTTTGCTTGGCCAGTTCGCTCACAGTCAGACTGGTGGCGGCATAGGCGGCAGCGCGACCGGTTGACACCGTGGAGATGGCGTCGGCGTTATTGGAAATGGTGACCATGCGGTTATCGGGAACGCCCAGGGCTTGCAGCATTTCGAGCTGGTCTGCCCCCGCCATGATGGCGATTTTGTGTTCCGATTCGGCAAAATCCTGGTAGGCGTGAAGATCGTGCGGGTTGCCTTCAGCTACCAATAGTCCTTCGCCATACGAAGTATTCGGTTCCGAAAAAAGTACTTGCTTGCAGCGCTCGGGCAGCACGGCCATTTCAGCGGCAACCATGTCGAAGTGATCGGCGCGCAGGCCGGGAATCAAGGAGCTGAAGCTGGTGGTGATCCATTCGATTTTGTCGATGCCCAACTGTTTCATGATCTGGCGGGCCACATCAGGGCCGGCGCCCTTGGCTTCGCCGCTCATGTCCACATAGCCGTAGGGGATCTCGTTGGCCACAGCGATGCGGATCTGCCCACGTTGTTTGATCTCCTCCAGTGATGCGGCTTGCGACGCGGCCAACGGGGCGCACAGGGCCACACCGAAGGCAAGAGCCGCTGTCAGGCGGTTACGTTTTGGAAGCATGTTTGACTCCTGTTTTTGTCAGTTCGGGAAAATCATACACTGAATAATTATTTCACCTCAAACTAATTTTTCGTGTATGTACGCGTGCGGGTTTAATAGTTAGATGTTTTGGGATTCCGCAGTTTTGTTGTTTTAAGTACTTCGCGGAGAAAGTGCTTGGCCCAGACCCTTGGCATTGAGAATATTGCGTGCTAGTATGGTTACCTATGCGTACCGTATTCCAGTTTTTCTTCTTTTACTTTTATGCTTTTCCTAAGCCGCTGGTGGAGGAAGGGAACTCTCGTACGCACTAAATACATACCGAATTCCCAAAAAGCCGCCAGCGTAAAGCTAGGCGGCTTTTTTTGTATTCGCCCCAATAAATACGGGGGCACCCGCAGTGCCGTATTTTAAAATTGGCCTTGCTTTACCCTGCAACGAAGGGCGGGCTTGAAACTAGGCGTGTGGTTAACCAAAAGGAGCTTTACCGTGTCGCACAATACTGATGACTTACGAATCCGTGAAATCAAGGAACTGTCCCCCCCAGCGCATATCATGCGCGAGTTTCCCTGCACGCCGGACATTTCCTCTGTGGTTTACGGGGCGCGTCGGGCAGTGCACAACATCCTGAAGGGTAGCGATGATCGCATGGTGGTAGTAATTGGGCCGTGCTCCATCCATAACACGGAAGCCGCCCTCGATTACGCCCGGCGCCTGGCTGAACAGCGCGAACTGCACAAAGGCGAGCTGGAAATCATCATGCGGGTGTATTTCGAGAAGCCTCGCACCACAGTGGGCTGGAAAGGGCTGATCAACGACCCCGCTCTGGACGGCAGCTTCAACATCAACAAAGGCCTGCGCACTGCACGCGAATTGCTCATTCAAGTCAACGAGTTGGGCCTGCCTGCCGGTTGTGAGTTCCTCGATATGATCACACCGCAATACATTGCCGATTTGGTTTCTTGGGGCGCTATTGGTGCACGCACTACCGAAAGTCAGGTGCACCGCGAATTGGCCTCCGGTTTATCCTGCCCCGTCGGGTTCAAGAACGGCACCGGTGGTGATGTCAAAATTGCCGTCGACGCCATGATGGCCGCTTCGCAGCCCCACCATTTCCTGTCTGTCACCAAGGGCGGGCACTCAGCCATTGTGTCCACGGTCGGCAATGAAGATTGTCATGTGATTCTACGTGGTGGAAAAGCCCCCAATTACGATGCGGAAAGTGTGGATGCTGCTGCACAGGAGATTGCCAAAGCAGGCGTGCTGCCGCGTTTGATGATTGACGCCAGCCATGCCAACAGCTCCAAGGATTACCGCAAACAGCCGCAGGTGATGGAAGACGTCGCTCAGCAACTGGAAAATGGCGAAGACCGTGTTTTCGGCGTGATGATTGAAAGTAATTTGGTGGCAGGCCGCCAAGATCTTGTCGCCGGGCAGGAACTCACCTACGGCCAGAGCATCACCGACGGCTGCATCGATTGGGATGCTTCCGTGGCAGTGCTTGAACGGCTCGCCCAGGCAGTGAAGGCGCGCCGCGCCAAAGCGCCGCAATCAGCAAATCCCCTGATCGGCAGCGCCGCCTGAAACAGGTAATATTGGCTCATCCCCTGCGCGCACTTATGCGCCAGGGTGGGCGTGCCGATGGGTGCGCGCGCTGAAATCATAAGGACAACAAGCGTGAGTGCCGTTTCTATTTCATACCTTGGGAAAAGGGTAGGGCTGCCATGGTAACCCCACCCGATCTTGACGGCCTGCTCAAGCGGCTGGAAGGCAAGATCCCGGCCCATTGCATTCTGACACGAGCAGAAGATACCCGACCTTACGAATGCGATGGCTTGTCGCTTTACCGCGAACTGCCGCCGGTGGTGATTCTTCCTGAAGACGAATCCCAGGTGATCGAGGTTGTGCAGGCTTGCAAGGCCTTCGATGTGCCCATTGTTCCGCGTGGTGCAGGCACGGGGTTATCCGGCGGCGCAACCCCGCATCCGCGCGGCGTGCTACTGGGGGTGTCAAAGCTGAACCGCATTCTGGAAATCAACCCGGAATCGGCCACTGCGATTGTGGAGCCCGGCGTACGCAATCTGGCTATTTCGGAAGCTGCAGCGGCGGTGGGCTTGTATTACGCTCCCGACCCATCCAGCCAGATCGCCTGTTCAATCGGCGGCAATATTGCTGAAAACTCCGGCGGGGTGCATTGCCTGAAATACGGGCTCACCATTCATAATGTGCTGCGTGCACGAGTGGTGACCATGGATGGCGAAATCGTCGAGTTCGGTTCCGAAGCACCCGACAGCCCCGGGCTCGATCTTCTCGCCGCGTTTATCGGTTCCGAAGGTATGCTGGGTATTGTGACTCAGGCCACGGTAAAGCTGATTCCCGTTCCTGCCTGTGCCCGCGTCATCATGGCGAGCTTTCCTAGCGTGGAAGCAGCCGGCGAAGCGGTTGCCAACGTGATTGCAACCGGGATTGTGCCTGCGGGGCTGGAAATGATGGACAAACGTGCCACGCATATGGTCGAGCCTTTCGTGAACGCGGGCTACGATCTCGACGCCGAAGCTATTTTGCTGTGCGAATCTGATGGCACGCTTGAAGAAGTCGAAGATGAAATCCAGCGCATGAATGCAGTGTTTTCGGCTGCCGGGGCCAGCCGCCTGCAGGTATCAACATCCGAGGAAGAACGTCTGCGCTTCTGGGCAGGCCGCAAGAACGCCTTTCCAGCAGCAGGGCGCGTATCGCCCGATTACTACTGCATGGACGGCACGATCCCACGTCGCCATCTGGCGCAGGTGCTTAACGCCATTGCCGATATGGAAGAAGAATACGGCTTGCGCTGTGCCAACGTCTTCCACGCGGGCGATGGTAATTTGCACCCGCTCATTCTCTTCGATGCCAATATTCCCGACGAAGTCGAACGCGCCGAAAAATTCGGAGCGGCCATTCTTGAGCTTTGCGTCGAGGTGGGAGGCACCGTTACGGGCGAGCACGGCGTGGGCATAGAGAAAATCAACCAGATGTGCGTGCAGTTTTCGCGCCAGGAACTCGATTTTTTCCTGGCACTTAAAAAAGGGTTCGATCCTCACGGCCTGCTGAACCCCGAAAAAGTGATTCCCACGCTGGCGCGTTGCGCCGAATATGGTCGCATGCACGTTCATGCGGGCCAGTTGCGGTTTCCGGATATCCCCCGTTTCTAAGGAAGGCAGATGGAGTTCGTTCTTTCCGAAATGATCGACCAGGTCATGACGGCCCGGGCAAGCCTGAAACCACTCATTATTCAGGGCGGGGGCACCAAGCAATTCTATGGCGAAGCGCACGCTGCGCCCGTCAATGGGGGAGTGCTGGATGTCTCTGCCTTTCAGGGCGTCATCAATTATCAGCCTTCTGAGCTTGTCATCACGGCACGAGCGGGCACGCCTTTGGTTGAAATCGAAGAGCTGCTGGCTGCCAGCGGCCAGATGCTGGCTTTCGAGCCGCCGCGCTTCGGCCCGGCCGCCACGCTCGGAGGTTGTGTAGCGACAGGGCTGTCCGGCCCACGGCGCATGATGGCGGGCAGCTTGCGCGACTTCGTTCTCGGTACCACCTTGCTCGCCGCTAACGGTAATGTGCTGCGTTTTGGCGGTGAAGTCATGAAGAACGTCGCAGGCTACGATGTTTCACGTTTGCTGGCTGGGTCTATGGGAATTTTTGGCGCTATGTTGGAAGTGTCGCTTAAAGTAGCGCCTATGCCACTGGCCGAAGAAACCAGAGAACTTCAGTTGAGCAAATCTGAGGCTCTGGCCAGCTTCAACACCTGGCGCAGCAAGCCTTTGCCGATTTCCGCTACATCGTGGCTGGAAGAGAATGGGCAAGGGATTCTTCGCCTGCGGTTGTCAGGCAGTTCGCCGGCGCTGGTCAGTGCGGCGCGTGTCATCGGCGGTGAGCGCATGAGTGACGACCAGGCCACAGCCTGGTGGGATAGCCTGCGCGATCAAACACACCCATTTTTCCAGGCGCGCCCCTTGTGGCGGTTGGCCTTGCTTCCCACCGCACCGGCGATGGGCCTTGGCACCACAATGGTTGAATGGAATGGCGGCCTGCGCTGGCTGCAGGGCGAGGGGGTTGAGCCCGATTTCATTCGCAAGGCAGCCGCGCGGCATGGGGGGCATGCCACCTTGTATCGCTACGAGGGCGAAGCGCCCGTGCCTGTGTTTCATCCCGTCTCGGCAGGCGTGCGGGCTATCAGCGAGCGCCTCAAACAAGAGTTTGACCCTACTGGCGTGTTCAACCCCGGCAGGCTTTTTCGCGAGTTCTGAGCAATCATGCAAACAAATCTTGCATCATGGATACGTGATACGCCGGAAGGCGAGCAGGCAGAAGAAATCCTGCGGCGTTGTGTGCATTGTGGTTTCTGCCAGGCGACATGCCCGACTTATCAAGAACTGGGCGATGAGCTCGACAGCCCGCGTGGCCGCATCTACCTCATCAAGCAGATGTTGGAAGGTGAAGATGTCAGTGCATCCACTCAAATGCATCTGGATCGCTGCCTGACCTGCCGTAATTGTGAAACCACCTGTCCATCAGGAGTGGAATACGGCAAGCTGGTAGATATTGGCCGTGCGGTGGTGGCCAAGAAAGTGGAACGCCCTTTGCGTGACCGTCTTTTGCGAATTGCCTTGCGCTACGGTTTGAATTCGCCGCTATTCGGGCCGGCCATGGCGTTGGGCCGTGTCATGCGTCCCATATTACCCGCCACCTTGCGCAGTAAAGTGGTGCCGGTGCAGCCTTCGCGCCCATTGCCGGAAAACCTTACCCGCCACGTGCGCCAAGCCATAATGTTGCAAGGCTGCGTACAGCCCGCCATGATGCCGTCCATCGACGAAGCCACGGTCCGCGTGTTGGATGCCGTAGGCATTGGCGTAAGAAGCGTGCCCGGCAGTGTGTGCTGCGGTGCCATCAACCTGCACCTGGATGCCCAGGAAAAAGCGCTTGACCAAATGCGCACCAATATCGATGTCTGGTGGCCGCTCCTGGATACCGGCCAAGCCGAATGCATTGTGGCCAATGCGTCGGGCTGCGGCGCCATGCTGCGTGAGTACGCGCATCATTTGCGCAACGACCCTCGTTATGCCACCAAAGCGCAAGAACTCTCTGACGCCGTACGCGATGTTGCAGAATTGCTGGAACCGCACGCGGCGGAACTCGGAAAACGCATAGGAGGCATAACCGGCCGTCATGCCTTCCACCCCCCTTGCACCTTGCAGCACTGGCAGAAACTACGCGGCATCACCGAAAAAGTACTGGCTGACCTGGGTTTCCAGCTACAGCCTTTCGCCGAATCTCACTTGTGTTGCGGTTCGGCGGGCACGTACTCTATTACCCAGAAGGAACTCTCCCAAAGCCTGCGTGACCGCAAGCTGAGTCATATTGAAGCCACCCAACCCGACATCATCGTCTCTTCCAACATGGGCTGTATTACCCATCTGCAAAGCGGCGCCAGCGTATCTGTGCGTCACTGGGTAGAAGTCGTTGATGAAGCCCTGGCAGGCATCTGATTGTTGTACGCGAATCCAGCTCAACACAGAGAGTTTTGAACAGAATTACCCGGCTACAATGTTGGGATGTCCGAACTCTCTCAGAAAAAAGGGCGCATCGTTGTTGGCATGTCCGGCGGTGTCGACTCTTCCGTAACGGCCTGGCTGCTCAAACAGCAAGGTTATGACGTCCTTGGCCTGTTCATGAAGAACTGGGAGGACGACGATGACAGCGAATATTGCTCTTCCCGCCAAGACTGGCTCGACGCGGCCAGCGTGGCCGACGTCATCGGTGTAGATATTGAGGCCGTCAACTTCGCGGCAGACTACAAAGACCGCGTCTTTGCGGAATTCCTGCGCGAGTATTCCGCCGGCCGTACCCCTAACCCAGATGTTCTCTGCAACGCCGAAATCAAGTTCAAGGCGTTTCTCGATCATGCCATGACCCTTGGAGCGGATCTTATCGCTACCGGTCACTACGCCCGCGTGCGCGAAGTCGAACACAATGGTCAGCGTGAATTCCAGTTGCTAAAAGGGGTGGATTCCAGCAAGGATCAAAGCTATTTTCTGCACCGCCTGAACCAGGCCCAGTTATCGCGCACACGTTTTCCCTTGGGGGAGCTGCCTAAAACGGAAGTGCGACGCATTGCAGCAGAGCTTGGCTTACCCAATGCCACCAAGAAAGATTCCACTGGCATTTGCTTTATTGGTGAGCGCCCATTCCGCGAATTCCTCAATCGCTATCTGCCGACTAAGCCCGGCCCTATCAAAACGCCCGAAGGGCAGGTGCTGGGCCAACACCAGGGGCTGGCTTTCCACACCCTTGGTCAGCGCAAGGGGCTGGGTATCGGCGGCGTAAAAGGCCAGCAGCGCGCCGACGGCACAGCGGATGCCTGGTATGCCGCACGCAAGGATATGGCAAGCAATACCCTGTACGTCGTGCAGGGCCACGACCACCCCTGGCTGCTTTCTAAAGAGCTCACCGCGACGGATGCCAGCTGGATAGCCGGTTACCCCCCACATCAGGGCGAATACGCCGCCAAAACCCGTTACCGGCAGGCAGATGCCTCTTGCACGTTGGGGCAAGCAGAAGACAATTCTTTCAGTCTGATTTTCAACGACCCCCAATGGGCTGTCACACCCGGGCAATCCGCCGTGCTTTACGATGGCGACATTTGCCTGGGCGGCGGCATCATCGTTTAGTTACGGAACACGACAAGCATGAGTTTTTTCTATCTGGGCAGCCTGATGCTGCTGGGCGCATTCGGCGGCTTTGCCGCAGGCTTGCTTGGAATTGGCGGCGGCATGATTCTCGTGCCTTTCATGATTATGCTGTTTCCCTTGGTAGGCTTGCCCCAAGATCTCATGGTGCATACCGCCATCGCCACCTCCATGAGCACCATATTGTTCACGTCTATTTCCAGCATGCGGGCGCATCACCGCAAAGGCGCCATCCGCTGGGATATCGTGGCGATGCTGGTGCCGGGTATTATCGTGGGTGGGCTGCTGTCAGGCGGCGCTGTGTTTTCCTTCATCGACCCTGCATGGCTGGCCTTGGTGTTTTCCGGTTTTGTGGCCTATTCGGGCGCCCGCATGATGTGGGGGAAGCCGCCTGCTGCCGAACGCAGCATGCCTGGTAAGGTGGGCACGTCGGCCATGGGGGTAGTGATCGGTTTTGTGTCCGGGCTCGTCGGTGCGGGCGGCGGCTTCCTTTCCGTACCCTTTATGGTGCGCGGTAATGTGCCGATTCATAACGCTGTAGCCAGTTCCGCTGCTCTGGGCTTTTTCATCGCTCTAGCCAATAGCGTGGGGTATGTGGTGTCGGGGCAGTCCATCGACACCGGCGTGCCCGGCATGTTTGGCTATATTCACGTGCCCACCCTGCTGGGCATAGTGGTGGTCAGTATGCTGATGGCGCCTGTAGGCGCTAAGTGTGCACACAGTCTGCCCGTGGCCACACTGAAGCGTGTGTTTGCATTCCTTCTATTCGCCTTGGCGCTTTATATGCTGTTCAGGGCGGTGAATGCGTTTGGCGCGTAAGAGCTTGCCGGCTGGAATGTCTTAAAGCATTTCAGCCGACGAGCAGTGCCGGTGGTAAACGGCGTTTTCATCAGCACTTATCGGCGTCTTCAAAAAAGAATAGCTCCGGGGTGTAAGCCGGAGCTATATAGCCTGGGTGAACTGCATTACCCGCTTGTTTAGCGGCGGGAGGGCGCAGTACTAGTAAAGGACACCCGGGTGCGCAGCTTTTCTTCCAGCCTTTGCAGGTTGGGGTAGCGCTGGCGCCAAGCCAGTTCTTCAAAACGCAGGTCCAGATAACCTAGTGCACAACCCACGGCGACATCGGCCAAGCTGAAATTCACACCGGTACAGAATGCGGGCTGATCTTCCAGAGAGCGATTCATGTGGTCGAGCGCAGCATCTATTTTGCCTTGCTGGCGGTCTATCCATGCCTGGCTGCGGAACTGCGGTTCGCGGCGGTTGTTTTCAATGAAAATGGCAATTGCAGCGTCGAGCACGCCATCGGCAATCGCTTCCCAGCACTTGATAGCAGCACGTTCGCGACCTTGCTGTGGCAGCAAGCGGCCAACGGGAGACAGGGTGTCAAGGTATTCCACGATCACTCGGGAATCGAACAGTGCGCCCCCATCGTCCATGATCAGGCATGGAATTTTACCTAGCGGGTTGTACTGCTGGATAGTCGAGTCTTGAGCCCAGACATCCTCAAGAACAAACTCGTATTCCAGTTTTTTTTCCGCTAGTACAACACGAGTTTTTCGAACGTAAGGGCTGGTTAACGAACCAATAAGTTTCATGGCAACGTTGTAGGGTTGGGGGCGGCCAGAGTATAGCAGGGCGCCCCTTGTGAATGATGCGTTAAAACAACGATCTAAAGGGGGCGATGGTAGAATTCGGCTGTTTCGGCCCGTATCGGGTTTTTCAATTTATTGATCTTTTCTCATGCAAGTTTCCCCTCAACTGACCTCTTTAAATGCGCTTTCTCCCCTTGATGGCCGTTACGCCGGTAGAGTAGATGTGCTGCGCAGCACATTATCTGAAGCCGCTTTTATGGCGCATCGTGTGGAAGTCGAAGTTGCCTGGCTGTTGGGGCTTGCTGACGCAGGCCTTCCCGAATTACCTGCATTCTCGGAGGCCGCGAAGCAAAAGCTGGAAGATATTGTCAAAAACTTTTCTGAAAGTGATGCCGCGCGGATCAAGGAAATCGAAAAGACCACCAATCACGATGTAAAGGCCGTTGAATATTGGCTGAAAGAACAGGTGGCCGGCCACCCTGAGCTTGACCGCGCAGCCGAGTTCATTCACTTCGCCTGCACATCCGAAGACATTAACAACACGTCGCATGCCCTGATGTTGGGTCGAGCTCGTGAGCAGGCCATTCTGCCGCAGCTAAACAAGCTGAACGACACCCTGAAGATGTTTGCGCGCCAGTTCGCGCAGCAGCCCCTGTTGTCGCGTACGCACGGCCAGCCGGCCAGCCCCACCACATTGGGCAAAGAATTCGCCAACTTCGCCGCGCGCTTGGAGCGCGCCATCGATAGCATTGCCGCGGTGGAACCGTTGGCGAAAATGAATGGTGCAACAGGTAACTACAACGCCCACTTAAGCGCCTATCCGGAGATCGATTGGCCCGCTTTCAGCAAGAATGTGCTGCAGCGCCTGGGCCTCACGCAAAACGAGCACACCATTCAGATTGAGCCGCACGACTGGATGGCGCAATTGTTTGACGCCGTAGCCCGTGCAAACACCATTTTGCTGGATTTGAACCGCGATATCTGGGGCTACATTTCTCTGGGCTACTTCAAGCAGCGTCTCAAAGAAGGCGAGGTCGGTTCTTCCACCATGCCGCACAAGGTCAACCCAATTGATTTCGAAAACTCAGAAGGCAATCTGGGGCTGGCCAACGCCGTGTTGGGACATCTGGCCGAAAAACTGCCGATTTCCCGCTTCCAACGCGACCTTACCGACTCCACCGTGCTGCGCAATCTGGGCGTGGGTCTGGGCTACTGCGTCGTAGCTTACGACGCCTGCATGCGTGGCCTGGGTAAACTGGAGCTCAACGCCTCCGCCATCGACGCCGACATTGACGCCTGCTGGGAAGTACTGGCGGAACCCGTACAAACCGTTATGCGTCGCTACGGGCTGCCACAACCCTATGAACAGCTGAAAGAATTGACGCGTGGCAAGGGCATTACCCAAGAGGGGCTGAGCGAGTTCATTCAGGGGCTGGATCTCCCCGCCGAACCCAAGGCAAGGCTGCTGGCCATGACGCCGCGCAGCTATGTCGGTCTGGCTGTGGAACTGGCAGAAAAGATCTAAGCGAATTTTCTAAAATATTTTCTGAAAATTCTGTTGACAGCGAATTTTTCGCCGGTATAGAATAGCGATCTTTCAAGCGGTGCCGGGCCGTTAGCTCAGTTGGTAGAGCAGCGGACTCTTAATCCGTTGGTCGAAGGTTCGAATCCTTCACGGCCCACCAAAATATCGTTTGAAAATCAAGCAGTTAACGCCACCCCGCACGGTGGCGTTTCTTCTTCTGGCTCCAAACGTGCCGTAAACGTGACATTGGAAACGTACTGCGCCAGATGGCTTTGAGCTAGGTGTGCATATTTCTGCACCATCTCCACAGTCTCCCATCCTCCAAGCTCCTTTAGCACCATGAGCGGCGTACCGGCCTGTACGTGCCAGCTTGCCCAGGTGTGTCGAAAGTCATGGAAGCGAAAATCTTTGATTCCGATGGCATCGCAAGCTCGCCTCAAATCTCGATCATCAATCTGTCCGATCTTGATGGGTAAAGCGGTCTTGCTTGGCGGTCGTTCAAATACGTACGTCACGGCAGTTTTCAAGCGGCGCTCTAGAACATCCATGGCATCACGATTCAGCGGGACTGAGCGGGCATAGCCTGATTTCGCGTGCTCGGCGCGGACCCAGGCTGTAGCGCGTTCCAGGTCAACGTCCGCAGGAAGCAAGCTTAGGAGCTCATCTTCACGCATGGCCGCTGCGACGTATCCCACAACCCATAAGCCGTCCTCCCTGAATCTAGAATCAGGGCTGCGCTGTCTGTATGGCGATGGGGGCAAGAGGCCGCAGTCTGGGCCGTTGATGGGTGAGCGGCGTTATATTTCAGAAGTAAATAACTGAGGACTCTGCTATGCAGCCACGTATTACGGTCATCACAGTAGGTGTCGACGACCTAGGAAGATCGTTACGCTTCTACCGGGATGGCTTGGGTTTTAAGACTGATGGCATCGTCGGCGAGAAGTTCGACAACGGCGCTGTAGCCTTCATTGATCTGCAGCCCGGCCTACGTTTGGCGCTTTGGCCGCGTTCGAGCATTGCGCATGACACTGGCCTGCCGCTTACAGCACCGTGCGCAACGGAAATGACGCTCGGTCATAACGTGGCGTCAAGGTCAGAAGTCGATGCAGTTATGCAGCTCGCTGAAAGCGCTGGCGCGCATGTCATTAAAGCTGCGTGCGATACCTTTTGGGGTGGATACGCAGGCTACTTCCAAGATCCAGACGGCCACGTTTGGGAGGTCGTGTGGAACCCCGACTGGACTGAGTAGGGTCCAGACCCACCCGTCTTTCAGGGCCAGGCTCCGGTGGGCGCTGTAGTTGGGTGCCAGACGGGGCGCCGCCGCTTCGCTGATGCTCCTGCGCCGCGAACAGACCGCAGCGCAGGGGTACTGCCAGCACTCATATCCTCCGCCCGTTTCTCCTGCCAAGAATAAAACGAGCGAATGTGTGACAATCTCAAGCTCCACATAATTTTGAGAGATATTTTCATGGGCACCAAAATCTTTACTGAAGCCGATCGTAAGCGTACTCCCCCTCCCGTCGCTCCCAAGGGCATGACGCTTACCCGCCAAGGTGGCGGCCAACGAGTAAGCAAGGAGCGTGGCGCGCATACCCACCACAAGAAAAACCCCGGAAAGCGCCACCGCTAGAGTTAATCTCTGGTGTCACTATGGTGGCCAAGGTAAACGTCCGGTCACCACACCTTGAGCGTGTGTAGCGCTCGGAGCATAGTCCTCACTTGTTGTTAGTGGGGACTATCTGCATCAGCTAGTGCGGTCTGCCCAAGTTCGCTACTTTCTCGCATACCGCTTACTCCCCGTACTGGTAATGCAGTACTTGCCCCCACGGGGGCCGGTGCAGTACGTCCCACTTGCACAAGAGCAGCTTCCACTCGATGCTGCCGGATTGGCTGGCTCTACCGTGCGGCGACCACCACCCAAATAGTCGGGGCATGATCGCTTGCTGCCACTGGCAGACCCATCATTACAGACGAATACCTCACCCTCGCAGTGCGAGATGCCGCCTTTCTTTCCCGAGCACGGTGCGCGCTGGGCTACCGCTGGTAAGGCAAGGATGAGTAGGGCGCTGCATATGCTCGCTACTGCCACTCGCATCGTTACTTCCCCCACTCCGTCTTGTTTAGTTACATCGTGCCTCGACGCAGGTGATCAGCCAATCGGGATTTGTCCCTGAAAACGGTGTGTGTGTAAGCCGCGCAGCTCTCACGGATCGACGCGGCCAAGCTCACGATTGCCCATTACAGGCACTCTTCTTGCACCCGTACGACATCCTCATTGAAACCAAGGAGATAGCGATGTCGGAACCTTTGAAAGCCGTCCTCACCACTGAACGCATGCCTAGCGGTCAGTATCAATGGGTCATCACGGCGATTGATACCACCGTCAGTACGATGCCGCAGACCCAGCGTTCTACACAGCTGTTTGCGACGGAAGAAGAAGCGAAGCGCGCCGGGGCGCAAGCATTGGAAGATTTTGAGCTGCAAAAATCTCCGCAATCCAGGGCGGGCTAGGGAATCCGTGGCGGTGGCACGTCGCTTGCTAGTACGGATCACACCCATACTTGGAGAACAAACCATGCAGAAAAATCAGTATGAGCTCTGCCGTAGGGCAGGGGCGGCGTTGGTGCTAGGGGCGGCGGCTTTGGCGTTTACGGCCTGCACAACGACTTTTCCCGATAGCCAGGCCACCCCGCAGCAACAGCGTTCGCAAATCAACGACGGGGCAGATGCCACACTTGAAAGGTTGTACCAAGAGGTTCCGGGTTCGCGGGATTATGTGCAGCGTGCGAAAGGCGTGCTGGTGTTTCCTGAAGCGGTCAGTGGCGGCTTCATTCTCGGTGTGGAGCATGGCAAGGGCGTATTGAGGGTAGGCGGGCAGAACGCCGGCTATTACTCGACGTCGTCAGGCTCGTTCGGCTTGCAGGCGGGGGCGCAATCGCGTGCCATCGTGATTCTCTTCATGACGGATGAAGCGTTAAGTCAGTTCCGTAATAGCTCAGGTTGGACGGCGGGTGTGGATGCAACCGTGGCCGTTGCTAATGTTGGAGCGAACGGTATGGTAGATACCAGCACGATGCAAGAACCCGTGGTGGTATTTGCGCTAACCAATGCGGGCTTGATGGCGGGGGTATCGGTGGAAGGCGCGAAGATTGAGCGTCTTGACCTTTAAGCAACGCTGAACCGGCCCGCTAGGGGCCGGACACATAGCCGGGCATGGAAAGCCTGCGCCGCACTGCGGGCGCTCTCGCTAGGGGCGGTTGGCGCCATGCTCCCAACCGCCTGAACATCAGCCTTGCAAATATGTGAGGCTGATGTTTTTATGTATATAGCAATACAAAACGCGGGCGGAAAGTAGCAAGGAGACATATATGGAACTGGATGCACTGATGCTGGCACGTTTGCAGTTTGCATTTACCATTTCCTTTCATATTATCTTTCCCGCTATCACGATTGGCTTGGCCAGCTATCTGGCAGTGCTTGAAGGCTTTTGGCTCAAGACGGGCAACCCGGTCTACCTCACGCTCTATCAATACTGGTTAAGAATCTTCGCCGTGAATTTCGGCATGGGGGTGGTGTCGGGGCTGGTGATGGCATACCAGTTCGGCACCAACTGGAGCGGTTTTTCTGATTTTGCGGGTGGCATTACCGGGCCGTTGCTGGCTTACGAGGTACTGACGGCCTTCTTTCTAGAGGCCGGCTTTCTTGGGGTGATGTTGTTTGGCATGCGCCGCGTAGGGCCTGGGCTGCACTTTATGTCTACCATTATGGTGGCCTTGGGTACTTTGCTATCGGCAACGTGGATTCTCGCTTCAAACAGTTGGATGCAGACGCCTGCGGGCCATGAAATCATAAATGGCCAGGCGGTACCAGTCGATTGGCTGGCGGTTATTTTCAATCCTTCATTTCCTTATCGGCTGGTGCATATGGTGCTGGCTGCGTTTCTTGCGACGGCACTATTGGTGGCGGCTTCCGGTGCTTGGCATCTGCTGCGCGGCAATAACAGCCCTGCGGTGCGGAAGATGTTTTCCATGGCGTTATGGATGTTGTTGGCGGTGGCGCCTTTGCAGGCGCTGGTGGGAGATTTCCACGGCTTGAATACCTTGCAGCATCAGCCTGCCAAGTTGGCTGCCATAGAGGGGCATTGGGAAAACCAGCCGGGTGAGGCCGTCCCGTTGACTGTATTCGCCCTGCCTGACATGGAAGCCGAAACCAATCGCTACGCCTTGGAAATACCTCATTTGGGCAGCCTGATTCTCACTCATAGTTGGGATGGCCAGTTCCCGGGCTTGAAAGAGTTCCCCCGGGATGAATGGCCGTATGTGCCTTTAGTGTTCTGGTCGTTCCGGGTGATGGTCGGCTTGGGCCTGCTGATGATTGGTCTGGCGCTGTGGGGCGCCTGGAAGCGTTGGCGCGGCACATTGTATGACTCGGCAGAGTCGCGCGGTATGTGGCGTTATGCCTTGTATATGGGGCCGGCAGGCTTGGTTGCCATATTGGCGGGCTGGTACACCACAGAAGTCGGCCGCCAGCCTTGGGTGGTGTATGGGGTCATGCGCACCGCCGATGCCGTCAGCCCGCATCAGGCGTTCGAAGTGGGGCTGACACTGCTGTTGTTCGTGGTGGTGTATTTCATTCTGTTTGGTGCAGGCACGGTCTATATGCTGCGCCTGATCAAGCGCGGGCCGGCGGCAGCGCCAGATTACGGGCCAGAAGGTGGGCCGGGTGAGCCGCGCACGCCGAGTCGCCCTTTATCTGCGGCGACAGAAGCGGATGCCGATGACTCCGCGCCCCGTGCACAGGGGCGCGGCCAGGGAGATAATCATGGGTATTGATTTGACCGTTCTGTGGGCTGTCATCATCCTGTTTGGCATCCTGATGTATGTCATCATGGATGGCTTCGATCTGGGTATTGGCATTCTGTACCCTTTTTTCCCCGACCGGCACGACAGGGATGTGATGATGAATACCGTCGCACCGGTCTGGGATGGCAACGAAACCTGGCTGGTGCTCGGTGGGGCGGGCCTGCTGGCGGCATTCCCGCTGGCGTATGCGGTGATACTCAGCGCTTTCATGCTGCCGCTGGTTTTTATGCTGCTGGGGTTGATTTTCCGTGGGGTGGCTTTTGAATTCCGTTTCAAGGCTTCTGACCAGCGTCGCCATTTCTGGGATAAAGCATTCATTGGTGGGTCGGTGGTGGCCACGTTTTTTCAGGGCGTGACCTTGGGCGCGTACTTGGAAGGCATTCAGGTGGTGGGGCGGCAGTTTGCAGGCGGGCCGTTTGACTGGTTCCGGCCTTTTCCTGTTTTTACCGGCTTGGCGCTGATTGTTGCTTACGCTTTACTGGGCTGTACTTGGTTGGTGATGAAAACTGACTCCACCTTGCAGCGTCGCATGATTCAGCTGGCGCGGCCCCTGACTCTGGTGCTGTTGGGGGTGATTTTCATTGTCAGCATCTGGACGCCCATTGCGCATGAAGACATCCGTGAGCGCTGGTTCAGTACGCCGAATCTGTACTGGTTTGCGCCAGTGCCGGTGCTGGTGTTGGCATGCGCCTGGTCTTTGCTGCGCGCACTCGATAAGCAACCCCATGCAGGGCCTTTTGTGCTGACTCTCTGCCTGGTGTTTCTGGGCTATAGTGGTTTGGGTATCAGCCTGTGGCCCAATATCATTCCGCCCAATATCGATTTATGGGAAGCAGCGGGGCCGCCCCAAAGTCAGGGGTTTGCCTTGGTGGGGGCCTTGTTCATTATTCCCATCATCCTTATGTACACCGCTTGGTCGTATTACGTCTTTCGGGGCAAAGTGCAGGCAGGCGATGGCTACCATTGAAAGTGGTGCGCTATGCGTGCGACACTGAAGCAGTGGCTGCTGCGGGCAGGTTGGCTGGTGCTTATCTGGGCGGCGAGCGTGGCGATTCTCGGCTTGGCCGCTTGGGGTTTGCGCTTACTCATGAAGTCTATCGGCATGAGCCCCCCCTGAATGGCGAGCCTGTTCAAAAAACCTGCCGCCACAAAAAACCCTGCCATCAGTCCTGTCTTAAGCTTCCAGACTGGCTGAAAAGGGTACCGTTTTGCACACGCGCGCAGTTACCCCGGGGCGTCAGCCATCCTGGGGGAAACCCTTATAATTCTTGATTGGACATTTCACGGGGACTCATACCATGCAACATCTGGAAAGCACCGCTATCGCATTGGCGGAACCTCAAGATATTTCCACCGAAGTACTGATTGAAAAGTACGCAAAAAACGGTGAAACATCCATACGCGAGGTGCGTGCCAGGGTTGCCACGGCGTTGGCGCAGGTAGAGGAACCCAAGCAGCGCAAGAAGTATGCGGAAGAGTTTCTGTGGGCGATGGAACATGGCTTTGTACCGGCAGGGCGCGTCAACAGTGCTGCGGGAACCGACTTGCAAAGCACGTTGATCAACTGCTTTGTGCAACCGGTGGGGGATTCCATCACAGAATCTGAAGGCGGCAAGCCGGGTATCTATACCGCACTGGCGCAGGCGGCTGAAACCATGCGCCGTGGTGGGGGTGTGGGCTATAACTTTTCGCAGATCCGCCCGCGCGGCGCCCTGGTGAAGGGTACCGGCAGCAGTGCGTCTGGCCCTATTTCCTACATGCGCGTGTTTGATCGCTCGTGCGAAACGGTGGAATCCGCAGGAGCGCGTCGGGGCGCGCAGATGGCGGTGTTGAACGTGACACACCCCGATGTAATGGAATTCATTACAGCCAAGCAGGAACGCGGCCAACTGAATAACTTTAACGTTTCGGTGGGTGTGACCAGCGCCTTCATGAAGGCAGTGGAAGCGGACGGCGAATTTGAACTCACTCATATCACGGAGCCCAATGATGAACTCAAGTCGCAAGGGGCTTACCTGCGCGACGACGGCCAGTGGGTATACCGTACGGTGCGCGCCCGTGAAGTGTGGGATCTCATCATGCAGAGCACGTACGCGGCGGCAGAGCCCGGCGTGCTCTACCTGGATCGTATCAATGAGGAAAACAACCTAGCCTACTGCGAAAGCATTGAGGCCACTAACCCTTGCGGTGAGCAGCCGCTGCCCGATTACGGTTGCTGCTGCCTGGGGAGCCTGAATCTCACCGCTTATGTGCGTTCGCCTTTCTCTGATGCTGCCGACTTCGACTACGAAGAAATGTGCAAGGCTACACGGCTGGCGGTTCGCATGCTGGATAACGTCCTGACGGCAACCAAATGGCCGCTGGAAGAACAAAAGCAGGAAGCCGACGCGAAGCGGCGGCTGGGTCTGGGCTTTACCGGGCTGGGCGACACCCTGATTATGCTGGGTTTGCGCTACGACTCTGAACAAGGTCGTGAAGCCGCGGCCCGTTTCGCCCGCGAAATGCGCGATGCCGCCTACGAGGCTTCGGTAGAGCTGGCCCGGGAGCGCGGTGCGTTCCCCCTGTTCGATGCCGAAAAGTACCTGGCTTCCGGTTTCGCAGCGCGTTTGCCTGAGGAGCTAAAAGAGCAGATTCGCCAGTACGGCGTGCGTAACTCGCACTTGACCTCTATTGCACCCACCGGCACGATTTCTCTGGCTTTTGCCGATAATGCCTCAAATGGCATCGAGCCTGCGTTCTCTTGGTTCTACAACCGTCTCAAGCGCATGCCCGATGGCTCCAAGAAAGAATATACGGTTGAGGATCATGCCTACCGTGTTTACCGCGCCATGGGTGGCGATACAGATAATCTTCCAGAAGCCTTTGTGAGCGCATTGGAAATTTCCGCCATGGATCACATGTTGATGGTGGCGGCGGTGGCGCCTTATGTGGACGCCGCCATTTCCAAGACCGTCAACGTGCCGGAAGACTACCCGTATGAGGATTTCAAAGATCTTTACATGGAAGCCTGGCGTCGTGGCCTGAAAGGCATAACCACATATCGCCCCAATAACATTCTGGGTGCCGTTCTATCGGTGCCTGCTTCTGATACCTCTGCCAGCACACCGGAGCCCATCAAGCTTTCCGAGCAGGACAAGCGCATGGTTCTGACCGAAGTCATGAAGTCGCCGCCGCTCGCCTCACTGCGTTGGCCGTCGCGCCCCACCTTGCCTGCAGGCGCGTCCGCCTGGGTAAGCGAAACCATTCATACGCCGCAGGGTGAGTTTGCCGTGGTAGTTGCCGACCAAGCCAATGTGCCGTTTGAGGTCTGGGTGCTGGGTGGCCAACCGCCACGTGGCCTGGACGCTATTGCTAAAACCTTGTCGGCCGACATGCGCGCTAACGATCGTGGCTGGCTGCGTAAGAAACTGTCGGTGCTGTCGCGTGCGTATGGTGACGGCTTTGAAATGCCGATGCCGCCCGAAGGCGAGCCGGTACGGGTACCTAGCGCCACGGCGGCGCTGGCTCGCTTGGTAGAGTGGCGCTACGATGCATTGGGCGCACTGGAAGTCCGTGAAGACGACCCGGCCCCCGTATTACATGCCTTGTTCGCCCCGCGTGAACCTAAAACCGGTACGGATGGCACGCTGGCCTGGGTCGCTGACGTGCGCAACCCGTCCACTGGCGACGATTTCGTGCTTATGCTCAAAGAGTTGCAAATGCCTGATGGCAGCCGCCGCCCTTACAGCATGTGGCTGACTGGCGAACACCCAGTTGCTCTGGATGGCGTATGCAAACTGCTGAGCCTGGACATGCGGGTGATTGACCCGGCCTGGATCGCCATGAAGTTGCGCAAGTTACTCAACTATGCCGAGCCGCGTGGTGATTTTCTAGCTCAGGTTCCGGGCACGGAGCGCCAAGAAAACTACCCGTCAACCGTAGCGTATATCGCCAGACTGGTCATCCACCGCTATGCCATGTTGGGTATCTTGACTGAAGAGGGGATGCCCATCAAAGCAATGGGAGTGGTGGCTGATGAGCCTGCACCGGCTAGCGCTGCCCATGCTCAGCCAGCTATGGTCGGCAAACCCTGCCAGGAATGCGGCAACCATACCGTTATCAAGAAAGATGGTTGCGAGTTCTGCACTTCCTGCGGTGCCATTGGGGCTTGCGGGTAAATTAGAGTGTTACGCGGGGAGGGGCCTACCTGACCCGCAGTTTTTTCCCGTCGTACACATAGGTGTCGATTTTTTCGGGAGATTCCTGGTTGGGCGTTTGTAATGTCAGCTTTTTGGTATCGGCGCTCACCCGGATCTGTTCTGAACACGAGCCGAACGGCGGCGAAACACTGTAGCTGTCGGCTCGCATTATTACCCAGCGATACACGACAGGGCAGGTATCGTTACCCAGGCTGATAGACACAAGCGTGGCCTGCCTGTCGGGCATTTCAAAAGAATAGTGGAGGCCCAGCTTGCCGCTGATGGGCGGCTCCATCTGTTTGCCGTCGAGCTGTAGCTGGGCTTCATAGATATATTCGCTTTCACTGACCGCCAGGGTTCCATAGGGTGTAGAAAGCTCGATGAGTTGTGGTGCTGTGGGCCAGTTTTCGGCTGCGGCGACGTGAGCTGAACCGCATACGAGCAGCAGGGCTGCAGCGGCTTTATAACCATAGAGAAACGGTAAAATGCGCATAGTAGGAATCTGGCGCCATAAAAGCACGAATCGTCAGCACGGGCGTCGCCTGAGGCGGCAAGGCCAAGCCGGGATCGTTCAATGACGGTGCCCGTGGTTCTCTCCATCAAGAACTAGGGCGTTGCAGTGACTGGCGCGAAACCGCGATTCGTGCAACGGATTTTGTCCTTCATTACATTTCATTTAGCATCAATGTGCAAGTGATCCCGAAGGTCAGATCCATAAACAGAGGGTGCCGGCCATATTTCACTGCTCTGGGCCGGGTTTCGTATATGAAATGCTATTTTCCAGGCTCTTTCCTGCAGTGACCAGTTCTGTCGAAGTATGATTGGGGCTGCGCAAATATCTGCTGCTATTAAGCATTTCATCTTATCCAGAGGTCATCCATGTCGCCAAAGCCCGGCGCCGTTGCGGGCGAAACGGAAGTTATCCTCGGCGCTACAGCCGCCAACACTCCCGTCAGTTATCAGCTTGATCATGTCGCCGCCTGCCGATTGCCCACACCCTGGGCCGAGTTTCAGTTGCACGCTTTCGTTGACCCTGCCAGCGGCAAAGAGCATCTTGCCATCGTCTTGGGTGACCTTGGCAGCGATGCTCCCGTACTGGCGCGTGTGCATTCTGAATGCCTGACAGGCGATGGCCTGTTCAGCCAGCGCTGCGATTGCGGCGCCCAGTTAGAAACCGCTTTGCGCCGCATTGCCGATGAAGGCCGGGGTATGGTGCTGTATCTGCGGCAAGAAGGGCGCGGGATTGGCCTGGTGAACAAGATTCGCGCCTATCAGTTGCAGGATGCCGGCGCTGACACAGTAGAAGCGAATGAGCAGCTGGGCTTTCCGGCTGATATGCGCCGCTACGATCTCTGCCAGCCGATGCTGCGTTATTTTGGCGTGAAGAGCTTGCGTCTTATGACAAATAACCCGCGTAAGGTGACGGCCATGGAAAAAATCGGGGTGGCTGTTAGCGAGCGGGTGCCAATTCAGGTGAATCGTAACCCTTATAACGAAGGCTACCTCAGCACCAAGGCCGCTAAGCTGGGGCACTGGCTGAAAGAGAAGATCAAGGATTAGGTCAAGGAGCTTGCGGTGCCGGCTATGTCGAGGCTTAGCTTGCGGCTCAGAGGGATATGAAAAATGCGCGGCTGCATTCTATGAGAACGCACGCGCATTTTTCGTTTTCAGCCTCGGAATGATGGGTCAGGCGGCAACCGCTTCCGTAAGTGCACTGATTTCTTCAGCTGCATTGCGCAGGGCTGATTCACGGCTGTCGGCGCCCAGGTCTGTGCCCTCGGCGCGCACAATGCGAATATCGGTAATGCCAAAGAAACCGAATACAGTTTTCAGATAGCTTTCTTGGTGCTCCATGGCCTGGCCGGCTTCCGATGTGGAGTACACACCACCGCGCGACAGCACTGCAATAACGGTTTTTCCTGTGGCCAAGCCCTCAGGCCCGTTTTCGGTGTAGCGGAAGGTGCGCCCCGCCTGAGCCAAACGATCAATCCAAGCTTTTAATTGGCTGGGGATGGAGAAGTTGTACAGGGGCGCGCCGACCACGATGACGTCGGCTGCCAGAAATTGCGAAACCAGGGTTTCCGACAGTGCGTTTTCGCGCTGCTCGGCTTCGCTGATGTTGTCGCTGTTGGGGCGGCGAATGCCTAAGGCGTCGGCAGAAAAGTGTGTGGGTGTATCAACGGCCAGGTCAAGGTACTCGACTTCAGTGTCAGGGTGGCCTGCCAGCCATTGCTCCACGACTTGGCGAGTGAGGCCACGAGAGACGGACGCGGCGCCATTAATGCTGGAATCGACGTGCAAGAGTTTCATACAGTGCTCCGGAAAATGTTTTTTGAATGACAATATCGCTATTTTCGTCGTTCTATAATGTTTGATAAATAGCTGTATTGATCAATAAATATTCCATATTCGGAACAATAGGGCGGTGACGACTTATTCTCGAGCGAATCCTTGCTCAATGCCGTGGCACGCAACGTGTGTGGGGCCGTCTGGTAAGGTGGCCGGCATGTGCTCGCGACAGATATCGCGCGCATATGGGCAGCGCGGGTGGAAAGGGCAGCCTTGCGGTGGGTTGAGCGGGTTAGGCACTTCGCCTGCCACCGGGATACGCCGTTTACCTGTCCCAGAGGTGTCGGGAATAGCCGATAGCAGCATGCGGGTGTAGGGGTGGCGGGGCCGCTCGAACAGTTCGTCGCGGCTGGCCAGTTCAACTATTTTCCCCAAATACATGACGGCGACACGATCCGCCACGTGGTGGACGACGGCCAGGTTATGAGAAATAAACAGGTAAGTCAGGGATAGCTCGCGTTGCAGCTGCTTCATCAGGTTCAGCACCTGTGCCTGCACGGAGACATCCAAGGCTGATGTGGGTTCGTCGCACACCAGGAACTCGGGCCGCGCGGCCAGGGCGCGGGCGATGGAAATGCGTTGGCGCTGGCCGCCCGAGAATTGATGCGGATAGCGGTTGCGGTCGGATGGCGACAAGCCGACTTGTTCCAGCAGTTCGTCGACTCGGGCGTCGCGTTCTGCCTGGTTCAATTTGCCGTGAACTTTCAAGGGTTCGGCAATAATCCGGGCTACCCGCCAGCGTGGGTTAAGGCTGGCATAAGGGTCTTGGAAAATCATCTGCAGGCGCTGCCGTAATTTCTGACCTTCACGACTGCGCAGCATGCTGATCGGCTGACCATCAAATTCAATATTTCCGCTGGTAGGCTCGTAAAGCCCCACCAGCATGCGGGCGACAGTGGACTTCCCACAGCCCGATTCACCCACCAGAGCTAAGGTTTCCCCCTTTACTAAACTGAAAGATACGCCATTGACAGCTTTAAGCTGAACACGAGGGCGGCGTTTAACCACGCGCTCCAGCCAGGGTGGTGAGACATCGAACCAGCAACTGGCATCTTCTACTTTCACGAAAGTGCGGTCCGTGCTCATGGCTGGGCCTCCGTACTGGCATCGTAAAGCCAACAGGCGGCCAAGGCATCACCGGCAGGCATGGGGTCAGGGCGTTCTTGTGTACAGCGTGGCATGCGCTGGGGGCAGCGCGGGTTGAACGCACAGCCTTGGGGAATAGCATTCAAGCGCGGCATGCTGCCGTCGATCTGCGTAAGCATTTCGGCTTTGCTGTGAATGGAGGGGATGGAACCCATCAGGCCCCGGGTATAAGGGTGCTGAGGCGCCTGGATAACGCGATTAACCGGGCCAATTTCAGCGATTCGACCGGCATACATCACCGCCACGCGGTCAGCGGTTTCCGCGATAACCCCCATGTCGTGAGTAATCAGCATGACGGCGGCACCATGCTCATGGCATAGGGATTTGAGCAGGTCGATGATTTGGGCCTGGATGGAAACATCTAACGCTGTTGTGGGTTCGTCGGCCACGATAAGGCGTGGTTCTGCAGCCAGGGCCAGTGCAATGACAACGCGTTGGCGCATACCACCGGAAAACTGGTGGGGGTAGTGGTCGATGCGCTCGCGTGCAGCTGGAATGCCGGTGGATTCCAGTAGTTCAATGGCGCGTTGCCGCGCCTGTGCTGGGTTGAGCGGCAGATGGGTGACAATGGTTTCGACTAACTGCTGGCCAACCGTATAGAGAGGGTTGAGCGAGGTGAGCGGGTCTTGAAAAATGGCGCCGATTTCCTTGCCACGTATGCGGCGCATGGCGTCTTCGCCAAGGTGGTCGATCCGTCGCCCGTCCAGAAGAATTTCCCCGGAGGCGATGCGGCCGGGGGGCTCGAGCAAACCAATAATCGAGGCGCCGGTCAGGGATTTCCCTGCGCCCGATTCGCCCACCACACCGAGAATTTCACCTTTGTTGATCCGAAAGGAGACATCATCTAGCGCGGTTAGCACGCCTTTGCGGGTAGGGAATTCGACGCGCAGGTTACGAACTTCCAATAGAGGGGTGGAATCAGGCATATCAGTTCAACCGTGGATTCAGGGCGTCCCGCAGCCAGTCGCCCAGCAGGTTCACTGACAACACCAGCAACACAAGCGCTACACCGGGGAAGATGGTGATCCACCATTCACCAGAAAACAGGAAGTCGTTGCCGACGCGGATCAGCGTGCCCAATGATGGCGAGGTGGGCGGTACGCCGACGCCAAGAAAAGAGAGTGTGGCCTCCGTGATGATGGCGGTGGCAACGTGAACCGTGGCCAACACCAGCACAGGGCCAAGCACATTGGGCAGTACGTGCTGGAACAAAATGGATACTGAAGATACTCCAGTCACTCGTGCGGCCTGCACATATTCGCGGTTTTTCTCTACCAGTGTGGAACCTCGTACTGTGCGGGCATACTGAGGCCAGCCGGCGAGGGCGATCGCGCCCACCAGTACTGGAAAAGCAATATTGGCATGTAGGTCGGAGGGTACAGCTGCCCGCACGACGCCGTCGATGAGCAGAGCGATCAGAATGGCGGGAAAAGAAAGCTGTACATCGGCTACCCGCATGATGAAGGCGTCCAGGCGGCCCCCGACGTAACCAGACACCAAGCCAAGGATGATGCCGATCAGCATGGCAATGGCCACCGAGGCTAGGCCGATAAGTAGCGAGACCCGCATGCCGTAAAGCAGTGACGAATAGAGGTCGCGCCCCTGGCTGTCAGTACCCAGCAGGTACAGGGGGTTGCCGCCTTCCATCCAAACGGGTGGCGTCAACGCGTCGATCAGGTTAATGGTGGCAAGGTCGAACGGGTTATGCGGAGCCACCCAGGTTGCACCCAGAGCGCCAATGAGTAGCAACAGTAAGGTGATGCTGGCTGCCATGGCGACGCCTGAGGTGCGCCAAGCGTAGGCCAGATCACTATCCCAGCTCTTGGAGAGGAAACTGCTCATTAGAGGGCTCCCTTGCGCGTGATGCGCAGGCGCGGGTCAACCACGAAGTACAGCATGTCTACCATGAGATTGATCACGACGAAGATCAGGGCGATCAGGCACAAATAAGCCGCCATGACAGGAACGTCGGCGAATTGCACTGCCTGAATGAATAGCAGGCCCATGCCCGGCCACTGAAAAACAGTTTCGGTGACGATGGAAAAAGCGATGATGCCGCCCAGTTGGAGGCCGGTAATGGTGATGACTGGCACCAGGGTATTCTTGAGCGCATGGCCAAAATGGATGGCACGTCGCGACAGCCCGCGTGCGCGGGCAAACTTGATGTAGTCCTGTCGCAAGACTTCCAGCATTTCGGAACGTACCAAGCGCAAAATCAGGGTGAGCTGAAACAGCGACAGCGTAATGGCCGGAAGAATGAGATGCTTCCAGCCGCTGGCGGTTAGCAGCCCGGTACTCCACCAGCCCAAATCAACGGTTTCGCCGCGGCCATAACTGGGTAGCCACCCAAGCATGACGGCAAATACGAGAATGAGCAGAATACCGATGAGGAAAGTCGGCAGCGATACGCCCAATAGCGAAAGGGCCAGTATTAGCTGCGAAAGCCGCCCCTTGCGGTTCAGGGCCGTATAGACACCGAGCGGCAGGCCAACGATAAGTGCGAGCGCGGCTGCTGCCACGGACAACTCAATTGTGGCGGGTAGGCGGTCCGCTAGCAGGGAGGACACTTTCTGGCCCTGGCGCAGAGACAGGCCGAAATCGCCTTGTACGGCATTGCTCACAAAACGAGCAAATTGTACGGGGGCGGGTTGGTCCAACCCTAGCTGTTGACGTAATTCGGCGCGATCTTGTTGTGTGGCGTCCTGTCCCAGCATGATGGTGACCGGGTCGCCAACATACTGGAACAGGGCAAAGGCGATCAGCGCAACCGAAAGCATGACGCCGACTGCCTGAAGCAGCCGGCGCAGAATGAAAAAAGCCATGGAGGATCAGCGCTGGTCAGTCGATGGTGACCCATTCTGCGGTAAGGCGGTTGTCCGCCTTGTGCACCACGTTCACGTTTTTGCGCATGGCCCATGGAATGACCTGATCGTGCAGGGGGATGTGACCGAATTCGCTGGCGTGGATTTCCAGAACCTTGTGGATGGCTTCGGTGCGCTTGGCGTCATCGGTTTCCGTCTTGATCTGGTCGATCAGGGCATCGACTTCCGCATTGCTGTAGTTGCCGAAGTTGAAGGAACCGTCGGCGCCTTCACCCTTGCTGCGGATCAGGCTTTGCAGCGTATAGAGCGCGTCGAAGGTGGGCACGCCCCAGCCGAACAGGTAGGCGCTGCTGTCGTAGCTTTGCACCTTGGGGAAGTAAGTGGCGCGCGGCATGGCGTTCAGCTGGGCCTTGACGCCCACCCGCGCCCACATGGCGACAATGGCCTGGCAGATGGCTTCGTCGTTGATGTAGCGGTTGTTGGGGCAGTCGAGTGTGAAATTAAGGTTGTCGGCGTAACCGGCTTCCTTGAGGAGTTCTTTGGCGCGTTCCGGGTCGTAGGGTACGCGCTTGGCGAGCTCTTCCGTCCAGCCATTGACCTGAGGTGCGATCATGGTTCCGGTCGGGGCCGAGAGGCCGCGCATGACGGCTTTTTTAAGGGCTTCGACATCGATGGCGCGGTACAGGGCTTCGCGCACGCGGACATCGGCAAAGGGGTTGGCGCCCTTGATGGTGGAATACTTCAGTTCGGGGCTGGACTGATCAAGGCCGATGTAAATCGTGCGATATTCGTTGCCTTCCACCACCTTGGCTTGTTGACGCAGGCGGTCAAGGTCTTGCGCGGCAGGGTCGAGAATGAAGTCGATTTCGCCCGACAGCAGGGCGGCCGTACGGGTGGCGCTTTGCTGGATGGGGGTATAGGTAATGCGAGTGACGTTACCTTTCTTATTGGCTTTGCCCCACCATTCGGGGTTCTCTTCGTACACCGTACGCACATCTACTTCACGGGAAACCAGCTTGTAGGGGCCTGTGCCGTTTGTGTTGCGCGCTGAATAGGTTTCTTCCTTTTTAGAAAAATCCTGAGGGGCTGTGGCATTGTGCTTTTCAGCCCAATCACGGTTCATGATGAACACGTTGGTTAGCTGGCGCAGCAGTACGGGGTGAGGGCCGTCGGTTTCGATTTCGATGGCATGGCCGTCGGCTCGGACGTCTTTGATGCCGTTCACATAGGCTTTGAAGTTGGACGTGGGCGCCATGGCGCGCTGGATGGAGAACACGACGTCGTCGGCTTCAAAGGGCGTGCCGTCATGGAACTTGACGTTTTCGCGCAGGGTAAAACGCCACACAGTGGGTGAGGTTTGTTCCCACGCGGTTGCCAGCCCTGGGCTGATTTCGAAGGTTTCGTTGTACTGCACCAGGGGTTCGTAGACATAACTGGAACCAGCAATGGTCAGGCCTTCGTTCTGAGCGTGTGGATCAAGGGTCAGGATGTCGCCCTGACTCGCCCAATGAAAAGGTTTGGCCTGAGCGGCCATTGGCAAGAAGAAACTGGCGGCCACAGCAGTGGCAAGTAGCGTACGGCGCATGAGCGAATCCTTAAAACGGGTTCAATTCAAGGAATATAGGAAGATGCGCTGAAGCGGTCAAGCATATGTTTATACCAATCTTGCGGCTTTGCGCGTGTGTGTCGGCATGCTGCTTGCCTATATCAGCAGGAATCAATCTGCAGGAGAACACCATGGCATGGCAAGCACTTTTTGGCGAGAAGGCGACCACCAAGCTGGCAGGTTTCTTCGATACACAAGAAGAACTCGAAAGGGTGTCGTCGGAACTGAGGCGGGTCAGCAACTTACAGAATACCCAACTTTGGGTGGTGCGCCCCCATGCAGCCGATTTTGAGCGCCGCCTCGAACCCGAAACCCAGGGTGTGGCGCGCACCGCCATTCGTGCCCACCTGATCTTGGGAACCATAGGGTTATTGGCAGGCTTGGTACTTTGGGCCATTTTGTACGTGTTGGAGATTCCCGCCATCGTGTCTTCCCCCTATTACAGCGCCGGCGCGATTGTGGCGTTTGCCATCGTGGGCGGTTTACTGCTGGGCGGGCTGATTACCGCCCGGCCCGATCATCAGGTAGTGATTCAGGCGGTGGATAATGCCACCAAGGCGGGGCGCTGGTCTCTGGTCATGCACCCCCGTGATGAAGGGCAGTGCAAATCCGTTGAGGAGGTGCTGGCGGCGGCGCATGTTGAGAAGGTGCGCAGCGTCTGAATGTTCCGGCTGTCTGCCAGACCAATTCACTTTATGATGAAGGCAACGGTGGATTCGGGAGCGCGGCATGTGTTCAAGGCTTGCTAGCAATGCGCTGGTTGGTGAAAAGGGCAGAACAGGCTTTAAGCATTGTGTGGTGGGGGCGTTGGCGGCGCTGGCGTTAAGTTGTTTCGGGCCGGCGTATGGTGAGTCGAGCGACAAACCGCTTAGTGCGCATAAAGTGTTGGCAAAGGTGCAGGTCGAAACCTTGCTAGAAGGCCTGCAGCACCCATGGGCGCTAGCATTCCTGCCCAATGATGAAGGCGTGCTTATAACAGAAAGGCCGGGGCGCTTACGCTTATGGCGTGCTGGCGAGCTTTCTCCCGCCCTTGAAGGCGTGCCGGCCGTTTATGCCCGCGCTCAGGGCGGCCTGCTTGATGTGGCGCTTTCACCGAGCTTCCCGGATAACCGCCTTGTCTACTTGGCTTACGCCGAACAGGACAACGACACGGGCAGGGCAGGAACAGCAGTGGGTGTGGGCAGGTTGTCCGACGATGGGCGGGCGCTAGAAGATTTCAAAGTCATTTTCCGGCAACAGCCCAAACTCTCCTCGGGTGTTCATTTCGGCGCGCGGCTGGTCTTCGACCCGGCCGGGTATTTTTTTATTGCCCTGGGTGAAAACAACCAGCGCTCTACAGCGCAAGATCTCGACAAACATCAGGGCAAGCTGCTGCGGCTAATGCCCGATGGCAGCGTGCCGCAAGACAACCCTTTTGTGGGGAAACCTCAGGCTTTGCCGGAAATCTGGAGCTACGGCCATCGCAACCCGCAAGGCGCGGCCCTCAACCCCTGGACAGGTCGGGTTTGGGTTCACGAGCATGGCCCGCGGGGTGGTGATGAAATCAATATTCCCCAGGCTGGGTTGAACTATGGCTGGCCCATCGCCACTCACGGGAGCAATTATTCGGGGTTTGCTATACCCGAAGCGGTGGGGGCTGAAGTTAAGGGCATGGAGCCGCCGCATTATGTATGGAAAGAGTCGCCTGCCATTTCCGGCATGGCCTTTTATAGCGCCGGGCGGTTTCCACAATGGCGCAACAGTGTATTTATCGGCGCGCTTAAAGACAGAGAACTCATCCGCTTGCAGTTAGAGGGCGACCAAATTGTGGCGGAAGAGCGCTTGCTAGGTGAACTGGGCGAGCGGGTTCGGGATGTCCGCCAGGGCCCAGACGGTTATATTTATGTGTTGACCGACAGCAGCAACGGCGCTTTGCTGCGCATCAGCCCTTAGCGCTGAAGAAGGAGTTTCACATGCGATATCTGTTGTCTATCCCTCTTGTGCTACTCGTGGCGGCTTGTCAGTCGCCCATGCCGTTCGAGGCTGAAAGTGACCGCTGCGGCTCATTAAACTATCTTTCCATGGTGGGCCTCCAGGCCGATGCCATCCAGAATTCCAGTTTCCCAGCTGGCACACGCATCATACGCCCGGGCATGGCGGTTACGCAGGATCACCGTGCCGATCGCCTGAACGTACATATCAACGAAAAAGGCCGTATAGAGCGTATTAACTGCGGCTGAGTGCAGGCTAAGCGCCTGCTCCCGTTTGACTTGCCCAGAGTCCCTGAGTTTTTCTGATTTCATCCTTGGAAATCAGAAGCTAGGCACCTTCTTTTTTGACTGTGCTTATTGTTACTAATTGAAAAGAAAACATAAAACCATGTTATAAATATTGTTTTATGTGGCGCTTTATTATTCAGCGCAACTCATCTCATCCGCGGGAGAACCACCCAGTCATGTCGCTGTTCAATTTCCGTCTCAACGATATGAGCCTGACCCGCCGGGTCTGGGCAGTCATGATCTTCAATGGCTTGGCTATGCTGGCTGTTATGGCCACTTCGGGTTGGGGCTTGTATCAGGCTCGCTCCAGCCTGGATATCGTGCACTCTCAGCGCATGGCAGCAGCGGAACAAGCCAGCCGTCTGAGCCAGGAATATTACAACCTGCGGTTGCATATGTTGCTGAGCTTTCAGCACGACCCCGAAAGTGTACTGTATTCCCTGCACGGGCACGATATTTCCGATCATACCTCCGTTTATTCCAAAACAGAGGCTGCGTGGCGCGAGCATGAAAATGTCTTACGGTCCCGTCCGCTGGATGACGAAGAAAGCCGGCTACTCGGAGATATTTCACAGCGTCAGAGTGCCTGGCTGGCAAAAGTAAAGGCTGCTGTTGACCGTGTGCACGCTGGTGATTTCAGCCCGAACTCCATGCAGGATTTCCTTGTGGCAGGTCGGACAGAAGGTGATGCTTTGCAGGCGGCTTTGGTTAGTTTGCAGCAATACCAAATTATGAAGGCTGATGCAGCCGTTTCCGACGCCGAGGCCCGCTACTACCAGGCCTTGCTCATCTTCATCTTGGTTGGTCTGTTTGTCATCCTGCCGGGTATTATCCTGATGTTCTGCAGCATGAGACGCTTGAGCCGCGGTTTTGGGCGCGCCGTCAATGCGGCACAGGCTATTGCGTCGGGTGACCTCTCCTACGCAGATCACGATAACGGCCGCGATGAAATCGGCATTCTGATCACCCAGATGCGTAATATGCGCGACCACCTCAACAGTTTGATCCAGCGTATTGTCAGCGGTGCCAATTCGGTTTCTACGGCTGCCGACGAAGTTGCTCACGGTACGCAAGATCTTTCTGCCCGTACGGAACAACAAGCCGCTGCGCTTGAGCAGACCTCGGCTGGCAGCGAAGAACTCAATAGCACCGTGTTGCAAAATGCCGATAATGCCGCTGAAGTGAATCGGATGGCGATTGCGACTTCGCAACTGGCCGAGCGGGGCGGTACGGTAACCAACAATGCTGTCACCACGATGGAAGAAATTCGCCAAGCCTCTGAAAAGATCGGCGAAATCGTCAACATCATTGATGGCATTGCTTTCCAGACCAATATCCTGGCCTTAAACGCGGCGGTTGAAGCGGCCAGGGCCGGCGAGGCAGGCAAAGGCTTCGCTGTGGTGGCTGGAGAAGTCCGCGCCCTGGCTCAACGCAGTGCCAGCGCCGCTCAGGAAATTAAGCAAGTTATTCAGGAATCTGTTGATGGCATTCGCAAGGGTTCTGACGAAGTCTCTGAAGTGGGCGTGGCCATGAATGAAATCGTCGAAAGCTTCCGTCACATGACAACCCTGATCGGTGAAATTGCCAACGCCAGCAAGGAACAGGCGCTGGGTCTGCAGCAGATCAACGAAGCGGTCAATCACATGGATTCCACGACGCAGCGCAATGCCATGCTGGTGGAAAGCACACTGCATACATCAGAATTGCTGCAGCGCGAAGCCAGTACCTTTCTTTCGTTGGTATCGGCTTTCCGCCTGGCACAAGAGCCTGCAGGCTTGTCATATCAACATACTTACGAAGACACGCCTGAAGTCCCCGGTACCCGTCCACCTCTGGGGTTGCCGGCTTAAGCTAGCATTGCCACGCTAAAAAAGGGCTGCCTCTAATCAGGCAGCCCTTGCTTTTTGAGGCGTAAAAAATCTCAGCCTTGAAAACCGCCTTCTTCCAGCCAAGTGTGTTCTTCCGCTGTCGTGGTACGGCCCAGTAGGTGGTTTCTATGGGGGAAACGCCCGAAGCGGCGGATAATTTCGCAATGATGCACCGCCCATGTTCCTGAGCTTGACTCTGGGATTACGCTGAAAAGGGCGACGCAACGCTCTTGATCTGCCAGGGCTTCTGAGTGCATGAAGGGCAGGTAAAAAAAGCTGCGCAGGGCGATGTCGTATTTTTTATCGTGGCCATCTTCTATGGCCTGGCGTGCCACGCTTAAGGCCAGAGGGTCGGTCGCATAAGCATGCGCATTACCCCGGAAAATGTTTCGGGGCATTTGGTCGAGCAGCAGTATCAAAGCCAGCGCGCCTTCAGTATTTTCGGCCCAGCCAGCAAGTTCGCCGCGAGCTGCGGCCATATGCAGTTCGTAAAAATTGTCCCGGCACTGTGCGTCGAATGCCGCTCCACCCTGGAACCAGCGCTCGGGGCCAGCGTCCACCCAAAAATCAACCACATCTTTTGCTGTTTTTTTCATCGTTCGCCTCAAGAAAAGCAAGCTTCACTACGTGATTATGCGCGCGCCTTGCCGATTCAGGCCGGTCGCTGTCGACAACTTTCGTACCATAAAGGGTTGGGCCGCCCTTGGGCAGCAAATTGCTGGGCACGTCGCGGCGAACGCCAAATACCACCCGCCATGCCCAATTGAGGCTGTACGGCATACCAGAACCAGCGCCCGTCTTCATCTTGAGCTAACCAGTTCCAGCCAGCAGGCGCATCGGCCCAGGAAGGGGGCGGAGGTTGTAAAACGTCTTTCAGGCCGGCCAGGGAATGAAGGCCTGCCGCATCGCCGGCTGGAATAGCAGCCCATGTCAAAGGACCGATGTCTCGTTGCAATTGCGCCTGCACGACGTCTGCCGTAGCGTCGGATGGGTCGTTCTGGCGAGCTTGGACGCGAGCAATCAAGGTGGCCGGGTCGGTTTCCAGCCAAATGCCTTGAAAATCCACACCAGTCTGCGCCGCGCATTGTTCAATAGCCTGGCGTTCCTCTGGGCGGGAGAAAACCGCATCGGCAATAACCGAATAGCCATCTTCCAGCGTTTGCCGAGTGTATGCGTACAAAGCGTTATAGACCTGCTGGGACGACTCCAAGGTGTAGCTTTCCGGAGGAAGGCGTGTTTCCGCTGGAACGCCGGCCTGCTGTTTGCGAATGCGGTCGCTGGCCCATATGCGGGCGCCGGGAGCAGGGTGGATCTCGTGGGCGATGGCGGCCGCCAAGGTGGATTTTCCAGAGCCGCTCAGGCCGCCGATCGCCAACAGTTGCGCACGGCCGGGCCGCAGCAGTGTTAACGCCAGTGTCAGATAGGCCTGTGCTTGGGCGGTGAGGGCGTTGCGCTGTGGCTCACCGGGCATAGTTGCCTGGGTGGCAAGTACTTGGGCCCGGATAGAGGCTCGCAGCGCCATGAAAAAGGGCAGCAAAGGTAGGCCGCCAATGTCGCCGCTTTCGTCCAAGTAACGGTTCATCACCCAGTTGGCTTCGGCGGGCAGGCCGGAGTGCCAGAGGTCCATCAGCAGAAAGGCCAGGTCGTAGAGCACGTCGATAGTGGCCAGCGCTTCATTGAACTCTATGCAATCGAAAAGGGTGGGGCGGCCATCTACCAAGCACAGATTGCGCAGATGCAAGTCGCCGTGACACAGGCGAATCCTTCCTGCCAGGGCGCGCTCGTCCAGTCGCCGGCTATGGTGTTCCAGTGCCGTACGTAATGCCAATCTCAGTTTTTGTACCGGCTCCTGGCCCAGAGCCTGCTCCATTTGCGTGGATTGCTCGTTAAGCGCAAGAATAGCGGCGATATTCGCTGCGCCTTCTCCTGGACGGATCTCTGCCTTTTCATGGAAGGCGGCGATATCCCGCGCCAGGGCCGTGAGTAGAGGGCGATTCAGCCTGCCGTTGGCAGCCAGCTTGGAAAACAGGGTGTCATCATCGAAGCGGTGCATTTCGACCACGGCATCGACAAGCTCTCCCGGGCCATCAAATGCAAGTTCACCGTTGCCCTGCCGGGTGATGCGCCGGGCGCCGATATAGATAGAAGGGGCAGTGCGCTGGTTGAGCTCGACCTCGCGTTGGCAAGCATCTAGGCGCAGTGCAGGCGTGGAGAAATCCGCATAAGGCAGCTGTATTGCGCGCTTCAGCTTCCAGGCCCGTTCGCCTTGTAGCACAACGACTGAAATATGAGTTTCAATAATTCGCACAGGCGCCGCAGCGTCATGGGCGGTGGCCGATTTCAGGAAGTGAATGATTTCTGCCTGTGTGTTTTGCTGCATGTTCCGCCTATCGGTCGAGTGTCGTGTTCATGTCAGGTATCGCGGCCCGCTATGGCCCCAGAAAAATGCCCCGCCTGATAATCGCTGAAAGCCGGGTGGATTTCAGCTTCGGAATTCATGACGAAAGGCCCATATTGAACAATGCGTTCTTTTAATGGTTTGCCTGCAATTAACAGTGCCCGGGTACCCGCCTGACCTTCGATAACCACCCCGTCGGCGTCGGGGTGGTTAGACAGTATGCCCATGCGCCCCGCTTTGACGGTGCGACCGTTAACTTGTACGTCGCCCTCGTAGACATACAGGAAGGCGTTATGCTCGGATGGTAGCGATTGCAGGAAGCGCGAGGCGTGGGAAAAATACAGATCCAAATACAGTGGTTCGGTAACGGGCCGCTGCACTGCGCCGTCAATGCCGTGGCTGCGCCCGGCGATAACCCTGGCCGTCACGTTTTCAGGGGTGACGAAACTCGGGAGCTCTTCGGCAGGGATATCGCGATACCAAGGCTCGGCCATCTTGTCGGCGGCTGGCAGGTTAAGCCATAGCTGGAAGCCTTGCATAAGGCCTTCTTCCTGTTGCGGGATTTCTGAATGAATGACACCTCGGCCTGCCACCATCCATTGCACGCCGCCGCTCTCCAGCAGGCCTTCATGCCCGGCGCTGTCCCGATGCAACATGCGCCCAGCAATCATGTAGGTAATGGTTTCGAAACCGCGATGCGGGTGGTCAGGGAAGCCAGCGATGTAATCGTCCGGTTGGTCACTACCGAAAGCATCCAGCATCAGATAGGGATCCAGCCGTTGCTGTAGAGGCTGGCTCAGTACGCGGGTCAACTTGACGCCTGCGCCATCGGAGGTCGCCACGCCTTCCACCAGACGCTCGATATCACGTGATTGCACCACGGTTTCCATCTGAATTGAGAGAGGTGAGTTCATATTGATCTTTGAGTGGATTATTTAAGTATGACCCCACTCTAATCCCATCTTGGCAACGAAGGAAGGCTGTTATCCGGAGAGTTGAGTTCCAAAAATGGGATTTTGGCGTTGCATTGCTCTTCTAAATCCCATTTTTGTTGTGATCGTTAACGGCGGTGGCAGGCTGGTTTTGGCCAGTTAGGTGCTCGATAACCTGTGGTACCGGTGCTTGCTCCAACCCCGCCGCGCAGGCGTCGGCATACAGGTTGCGTACCGCCTGCGCGACGCCGTGGCTGCCTTCCAGGCTTTCGGCCATGGCGCAGTAGTATTCCAAGTCTTTTAAAGCATTGGCAGTGGAAAAACGGAAATTCTCAGTATCGCCGTTTTCTATGTAGGGCCGCAGCCGTTCCAGAACCACGCCACCGCCGCCACCGGCAGCCAGTACATCACAGAACAGGCCGGGGTCGGCGCCGCTGACACGGGCCAGCGCTGCGGCTTCGGCTAGTACGGCGGAAAAACCCAGTGAGACATAGTTGTGCAGCAGCTTCATTTGGTGCCCCGCACCCACAGGGCCGGCATGCACAATGACTTCTGCATAGGCCTGTAATAACGGCAAACTATCTAGATAGTCTTCGGGCGCACCACCCACAATCAGGTTAAGGCGACCTTCAGCCGCTTCTTTTGGGGTGCGCGTCATGGCGGCATCAAGAAACCGGCCACCGGCCTGCTGGACCGCTGCGGCAATGCGCAGAGTTGATGAAGGAATCGCAGTAGAGCAGTCAATCACTATGGTCCCGGGTTGTAGCCCCCGTAGCACGCCTTCTTGGCCGAACAGCACGGCTTCCACTTGAGGTGTACCCGTTACGCACAGAATGACAACCTCAACCTGGCCCACAAGCGTGGGTGTGTCGGCAACTGTACTTGCGCCTGCTGCCTTCAGAGCGTCCAGGGGTTGATTCCCTTCATGCTCAAGAATGCAAAGGGGGTAGCCATTGCGCAGCAGGCTGGTGGCAATGCCGGAGCCCATCAGCCCGCAACCGATAAGACCAATGGTTTTTTTCTTATTTGTCATTTTGGGTGTCAGTGTAAAAGTGAGGCGTGTCAGTTGATTCTATCGGATTTGGGGCACTGACAAGGTTTCCAATAAACAAAGATCAAAAAGTTGTTTGGCACGACGTCCACAGCGCTAGACATCTGCCCTACAATTTGCCTCATGTTCGCCCGTCGCAAGAACTTCTGGTGTAAACGCATGGCCGTCTGGCAAATTCTGTTTTGCCTGACAGCTTTTTCGTTTTTGTGCCGGGCCGTCATCCCTGTGGGCTACATGCCCGATCTCTCCGGCGAGCGCGATACGCCCTTCGCTATCACCCTGTGCTCCATGGGTGGCACAGTCGTCGTTCAGCTTGATCTTGATGGTTCTGAAAAGTCATCTTCCGATCAGCATTACGGCGGCGACACCTGCCCATTCGGTCTGAATGTTGCGCATAAGCTGATTCCCGGTCAGGCCACGCTGGCGCTAGCCGGCATGGCGCTTTTCCTCTCTGTTGCGTCTCCGGCAGCTCGTCAAGCGCTGCCGCCGCTTCCCGCACTGGGCCCGCCTTTGGGCTCGCGGGCGCCACCGGTAGGTGTGTAAACGCCGTACGCCTGAGCCATAGCCCGGCTTTCTCTCTTAGGGTCAATGCGTGCGCAGGCGGTTGGCGATTGCTACGTGAAGAGGGCGCTGCCACGCCCTTTCAGCTTTATTTTCTAGTCGCTTGATTTATTAAAGGAGATCGCCATGTCCACCTTATTCAAATGGGCAGGTTTCACTGTTTCTGCGCTGTTTATCGCTTCAGCGGCGCAAGCTCAAATTGTTGTCGACGAACCCTGGGTGCGCGCCACGGTCGCACAGCAAAGCGGCACGGGCGCCTTCATGAAATTGACATCCGAAACCGATACGCGACTGGTCGCGGCGGAATCCCCCGTGGCCGAGCATGTCGAGGTGCATGAAATGGTAATGGAAAACAATGTCATGAAGATGCGCGAAATTCCTGGTCTGGATCTGCCTGCAGGGCAGACAGTGGAACTCAAGCCGGGTGGTTACCACATCATGTTCATCAATCTGCATGAACAGGTGAAGGAAGGCGTGCAGGTGCCGCTGACCTTGAGTTTTGAAGGCGCTGATGGCAAGCGCAGTTCGCTGGAGCTTTTGGTGCCGGTGCGGCCGCTGGCCAGCGGCGCAGGCGGGCATGGTCACGGGCATGCGGATCATGGCCATGGCGGCCATGGCGCGGCCAAGCACTGAGGGGAACGATGATGCGTAAGTCCATCACGGCTGTGGCATTCGGCGCAGCGACACTGTTTGCTGCGACGGCCCACGCGCATTCGGGCCACGGCGCTCACGATCATCATGCTCATCATCACCATGGTGGCGGGCATGAGGCACGGACTTTCCCGAGTCCAGACGCGGCGCCCGCTCCCGAGGGCGTTTCGGTAAACCAATGCTGGATACGGGCCCTGCCCAACCGCCTGCCTGCAGCCGCCTATTTCCAGATCCAGAATACCGGAACGAAAGACGTGGTTCTGGTGGGCGCCCAGGCCGAGGGTTTTGGAAAAGTCATGTTGCACACCCATGCTGAAAGCAATGGCATGGCGACCATGGTTCATGTGGATGAGGTCGTGGTACCCGCGGGCGGCGGTTTCGAGTTTGCCCCGCGCGGTCATCATGTCATGCTGGAGCAGGCCGATTTTGATCTGGAAATCGGCTCTCGGCGGCCCATCACGCTATGGTTCGAGGGCGAAGGCTTGAGCGCCTTCACAGCCCAGTGCGACGTGCGTCCGCCAGGCACTTTGCAATAGCGCGCGCCGACCCTGCGCCTGTCTCAATCACCACCAGCCTGTGCGTCGGCCTCGCCACTTCCCCGCCTGCATGCCTCGGGGGGGCGGGGCCAAGCCAGGCAAATTTGAATATATGGCACGGCAGGGGCCGTATTGTGGCGGATGAGTCACGCAGGGGCTGGCCCCATGGCGGTCGGTGTATGATTTCTCCCTGGCCGCATCAGAGTGTCATCAACTGCAAGAGCGTATCGCCATGTCACCAAGAAAAATCATCGCCGCCGTATTCGTTCTGCCCCTGGCCTTGGGGCTTGCCGCGTGCAAGGAAAAAGAAGGGCCGGCTGAAAAAGCCGGCAAGGAAATCGACAAGGCGGCTTCAAGTCTGGGAGAGCAGATCGAGAGCGTGGGGCAGCAGATCCAGAATAGCGTGACCTCGGCCAACTGAGGTTCGCCCCCGCGTATTCCGCAAGGGCTCAAAGGGCGGGCAAGGGGGCGCCTCCGCAGCCTGGCGTTTCTCAGATCATATTCAACTGGTCGCCTCCAGGCCCTCCAGGAAGGTCACCACGCCGCTGTTGAGGTCGTACATGGCGCCTGCGATGCTGATATCTCCCCCGCGTTCCAACTCGGCCAGCAAGGGGCTTTGGTCGCGCACCAGGCCAATGTTGCGGATCACATTGGTGCGCGCCACCGCATTGACGAAATCAAGATTGGCCGTTGTTCTCTCACCCTCATATTGAGTCAGGCCCACTGCGGGCTGTATGAATTCCAGCAAACCGCTGAGGTTGCCCAGCTGCACATTGTCGATGGCGCCCGCAACAGCGCCGCAGGCCGTATGGCCCATGATCAACACCAGCTTGGCCCCCGCTACTGCGCAGGCGAACTCCATGCTGCCGATAAGTTCGCCGGTGGCGATATTTCCAGCCATTCGTGCGCCAAAGGTGTCACCCAGGCCAGTATCGAACAGGATTTCGGGAGGCGTGCGCGAATCTATGCAGCTAAGAACGACAGCAGCGGGGAACTGTCCGCCCGCAGTCGCCCGCTTTTGCGCAAGGAAATCATGCGAACGCATCTTGCCGCTGCGAAACCGGGCATTGCCTTCCCGCAGCATATCCAGCACCTGAGCAGGCGTCATGGCGTCGCGCTGCTGCCGCGTCAATGAAGCAGCCAACAGGGGAAGCGGAAGAAGAGAAGCCCCGAAGATGACAGAGCCTGTGGTAAGGCCGGTTTTCAGCCATTTGCGCCTGTCATTGTTTTGCGGAGAACCCTTGGTGCAGCAGTTGTTGACAGTAATCATGGCTGTCCTTTTTGTGACGGGGTGAAAACCGATGGCAGACGCCGGGCTGATTAGACTGGCGTATTCTGAATGCTTAGATTCTAATCTTTCTGTATCCGCCGTAGCTGAAAACCTGCAATTGCGGCGGAGTTCTTCACTTGGGCAAGGAACCCCCTGCGTCACAATAGATGTCCGCTCGTTTTTCGTTAATATTTGAGGGAGCGGTCGGAGTGAAGAAGTGCCCAGTTACAGCCCAGAATTCAAAGAACAAGCCGTCAGGAAATTGATGCCGCCGCA